>NZ_KB891202.1 GCF_000373365.1 Parafrankia discariae | reverse complement strand
CAGGGGCTGGCCGCGTTCGACGCGGCGCTGAGTGCCGACCGGGCGCTGCTCGCCCCCCTGGGCCTGGACCTGCCCGCCCTGCGCGCGGCCGGCGGCGCCGGGATGCTCCCGGCCCTGCTCGAACGCCTCGCCCGCCCGGCCCGGCCCGGTCGTCCGGCCGGCGCCGGTGGCCCCGGGCTCGCGCGGCGACTTGCCGGGCTGCCGGCCGAGGAACGTCAGCGTGCGGTGCTGCAGCTTGTGCGGAGCCAGGTGGCCGCCGTCCTGGGCTACCGCTCCGGTGCCGAGCTGGACGCGCGCCGGGCGTTCCGCGAGCTGGGCTTCGATTCGCTCACCGCGGTGGACCTGCGCAACCGGCTGGCGGCGGCCAGTGGAATGCGGCTGCCCTCCACCCTGGTGTTCGACTATCCGAACGTCGAGGCCCTGGCCGAGTTCATCGTCGGGGAAGTCTCCGGAATCGCCGCCGACGTGGTGGCCCCGGTGGCGCTGGCCGGCTCCGACGAGCCGATCGTGATCGTGGGAATGTCCTGCCGCTACCCCGGCGGGGTGGAATCACCGGAAGACCTGTGGGAGCTGGTCTCCGCCGGCCGGGACGGAATCGGCTACTTCCCGACCGATCGCGGCTGGGACGTCGAGGGTCTGTACGACCCGGATCCGGATCATCCCGGCACGTCGTACTCCCGGGAGGGCGGTTTCCTCTACGGCGCGGCGGAGTTCGACCCGGGTCTGTTCGGGATCAGCCCGCGGGAGGCCCTCGCGATGGATCCGCAGCACCGGCTGCTGCTGGAGGCGTCCTGGGAGGTGTTCGAACGGGCCGGGATCGACCCGACGGGGCTGCGCGGCTCGCGTACCGGAGTGTTCGCCGGCGTGATGTACAACGACTACGCGATCGTCCTGGGCCAGTCGGTCGACAACGCCGAAGGGTCCATGGGTACCGGCGGCAGCATCGCCTCCGGCCGGGTGTCCTACACGTTCGGCCTCGAGGGCCCGGCGGTCACCGTCGACACGGCCTGCTCGTCGTCCCTGGTAGCACTGCACCTCGCGGCGCAGGCCCTGCGCAGCGGCGAGTGCGACCTGGCCCTCGCCGGCGGGGTGACGGTGATGTCCACCCCGAACACGTTCATCGGCTTCTCTCGGCAGCGTGGCCTGGCCCGGGACGGCCGCTGCAAGTCGTTCGCGGACGCCGCCGACGGCACCGGCTGGGGTGAGGGCGTCGGGATGCTGCTCGTCGAGCGGCTCTCCGACGCCG
>NZ_KB891201.1 GCF_000373365.1 Parafrankia discariae | reverse complement strand
ACTCATGCCGAGTTCGGGAGTTGACGAAGAAGGGAGTGTGCATTGGCGTGTCGGGATGGACGGGCGGCTCGTCGGCTTAATCGAGTGGCATTGACTTATAGGCGATCGCAGCTTGCCCCTCTATCGTGGGATTCACAATTCCCATCGGAACTTTAATGAAAGCATTTGTCTGTCAGGTGGAACTTCACACAAAGAATGGCTCGAAACCAGACCCTCCCAACGACAGTCCGACGACAGGAAACATCAACCGCAGAGACCAATCAAGAAAGGATAATTCGCAGTTCATACCCTGGGAGCTCCCACGCTCGCCATCGATTTCTTTATTTAGCCGAAAAATGTCAGGTAACGCCGCCGCAATTTAATACGACACCCAATCTTACCTACACAAGTTTATAGTAAGACACGTCAAAAATTACTGATTTATTTTACGCGAAGGGTAGTCATGTCCAAAATTCTACCTATAGCGTGGATCATCTATCTTGGAACTACTGCGATGCTCGGGATCTCGGCCAAGAGCGACCATAAATACCTCTACCCCTTACTCTTCCTGCTTCCAGTCGGGCTTCTTTTTATTTTCCTCATAAATTGTCGCGAGCACTACGGGAGGAAGAAAGGATCGACGGGAGATCACGAAAGAAGACGAGATTAGTCCGACAGTGCCGCCGCATTGGATATGGATTCATCCGTCTTCGGTCAGACATTTCTTTAACGGCGAACAGATGCACGTCTGGTCGGGTCGCAAAATCGCGACCCGACCAGATCAATAAACATCGAGACACTATTCATCGCGAGATTTCAGATTCGGACCGGAGAGACGTGACGAGCAAGGAAGATGGTCTCAATTACGCGAACCTCTGGCGAAAGATTCTCCTTGCCATGGTGTCGATGGTAGTTTTTCTCCTGACCGGGTGGCTGGTCGGCCGAGTTTTTGACCATCAGGATGCGGGAATGCGAATAGCTTTCTTCGCATGGTGCCCACTTGGCCTGGGCTACTGCACCTACGTCACGACACAAGAAATGCGCACCGACGGAAGTTGGCGAGGAAAAAGACAGTGACACGACGCCTATCGTTCACCCCTCCCCGGTAATCGCTACACAGAAAGTTTCCGGTCACTATAGGAAAAGCCCTTCCGGGACATTCGGAGAAGACTGCGGAAGGATGAAACGCCGCTGCGCGCCTCGGGCTCGACCCACGCCACAGCGCCGAGCGATCGGTGGTCTCAGGCGATCAGTGCATCAGCCCTGGTAGAAGGGTGATCTGCTGATCGGAGGGCTGGGTGCGGGGCGTGGAGTTGACCTTGGAGGAT
>NZ_KB891200.1 GCF_000373365.1 Parafrankia discariae | reverse complement strand
CATGGTCAACGTCACTGGTCTTGAAGATCCCGTCTCGCCCTGCGCTACAGAGGTCTCAAAGATCCATCTGTCTCACGGGAGTCTGACAGACAGGGCGGAGCCGTGTTCGGGTGCATGTGCTACCCCGAGTGGTAGAGCAGGCCGTCGGCGATCCGGCCGAGGGCCAGCATGATACCGACGAGGACCACGAAAGGCCTCAGGAGTGGCCGAGCAGGGTCGGCGGGCGGAGCCGGCGCACGTTCGGCCAGGGGCTGCGGCCGTATGGCTGAAGATGCTGCTGTTCTGGACGCTGAAAACGGAGGTAAGTGGGAGCTTGGATGCGCCGATGCCGCAGACTGTCCGGCATCGGCAGAGTCTGGCGGTCTGCCGGAAGGCGCTGTCCGGGTGGTTCCTACGCCTACCGTGGCGAGCATAGACAGATCGACCCGGCTGGGTAGACAGGGGCGCAAAGCTCCAGACACGCATGCAGCTCTTGATCGAACAATCGAATTACCAGGAGATTTACCGCTTCTCGCACCTGACTCGGACGCCAGTCCCTACCCACGATCGGTCCCGGTCGGCAGGGGGCTGATGCCTGGTTCGGTGCTCTCGCAGGCTGCTCGACCTCCTTCGGCGGGGACGCGCACACTAACAGACCAGGGGATGTGTGGCGCTGTATGAAATACTAGTATTTTCTTGATCCGTCGATATAATTCCGTTGCGATAATCTGAGGGAAGTTTGAATACTGTATGCCCTCTCTTCTGCATATTGACACAAGCATCCGCCGGACTAGCTCCACGACCAGGGAGTTGTCATCGTACTTTGCTGACGAATGGCGTAGGGATCGCCCTGATGCCGTGTATACCTACCGGGATCTCGCGGTCGAGCCGATACCGCATCTCACCAGTGCGGTCCGCGATTACATCATGAACCCCGATGGTGATCACGGTGCGACGGCGGAGGAGCGGGCTCATGTCGACGCGGTGGCCGCGGAAGTCCGCAACGCGCCCATCGTGCTACTCGGGATACCTATGTACAACTACACCATCCCATCGACGCTGAAGGCGTGGATCGACTACCTCGTCAGCCCCACTGCCATGGTGGCGGTGGGAGCCGAGACGGGTCCTCTCCGCCCGACGGAGGAGATCAGCTCAGAAGGGAGTCGGTAAAGATCAATCGGCATGGGGTAACAGGTGTAGATCACCGGACTGTCGACGTGCAGCGTCACCCCGATGCGGCCACCGGACGAGAGACAATGATCGTGGCATGGTTATCCGGTCTGGCCGTCCCGGCGACGTGGACGAACTGCTGGCGTTCTGGCGGCATGC
>NZ_KB891199.1 GCF_000373365.1 Parafrankia discariae | reverse complement strand
CGCGGCTGCCCACGCCGGGTCGGCGAGTTCACCCAGGCCGTCTTCGTCCTGGAACAGGAGGGAATCTAGAAAAACAAACTTTGAAAATGCTCACTTCGAGCGCAAGCTGTACCGCAAACGCGCGAAGGTCCAAGTCCGGTTCGTCGAGCTGACCGACACCATCCCCGTGCAAGGCCCGGAGACCGAGGTCGTCGACCGTCTGGTGCACGCGGACTTCCTCGCCCTGCTGGACCCCCGCGACCGCCAGGTGATCGTCCTCCTGCAGAGCGGGTTCACCAACCTGACGGAGATCGCGGACATCATGGGCTACGCCAACCACAGCCCGGTGTCCAAACGCCTCGCCCGGATCCGGAGAAAAGCCGCCGCCTACTTCCAGGACCTGTAAGCACAGGCAGACGGCATGATCGTGCTCGTTATGCTTCGGGGTGAGCACCCGCGGCCGGCCGGCCGCGGGTAGCGGGGCCGCGTTCGGCTCGGAAGGACCTGATACCCGCCGGTCCCGGTGCCCGGCGGTCCGCCTCCCTTCCGGGGGCAGCCTGGCGAGTATCCGACTGTGAGCGGACCTCGGAAAACGCGGCCGGCTCGACGAGTAGGCGCCCTCACGGCCGTCGTGTTGGACCGGGATAGCGAAGCGTGGATATGGGAGTGACGTTGAGCGCGCAGGCCACCACGAACCGCACACCGCTGCAGGTCGGTGTCTACATCGACGGGTTCAACCTGTACTACGGCGGCCGCGGGCTGATGGGCGGCAGCGGTAAACCGGGCTGGCGCTGGCTCGACCTGCGCGCCCTGGCCACCTCGATCGTGGCCACCCGGCCGCAGTGGGCCGGGGCGCAGATCGCCCGGGTGGTGTACTGCACCGCACCGATTGACGGCGCGAGCAACCCCAGCGGCGCCGCCGACCAGGAGATCTACCTGCGGGCGCTGCGTGCCGCCCACGCCGTCGACGAGATCGCCAAAGGCCGGTACATCAGCAAAGTGGTGCGGGCGCCGCTGGCCGTGCAGGGCCCGAAGGGCCAGCCGGTCCTGGCCACCTCCGGCTGGCCGGTGATGATCCAGGACCCGACCGGCCAGCCGGTGCGCGACGCCCGCTTCCTGGTCTCGGTCGCCCAGCGGGAGGAGAAGGGCTCCGACGTCAACGTGGCCTCCCACCTCCTGCTCGACCTGCTGCACCAGCGGATCACCGCCGCCGTCGTGATCACTAACGACAGTGACCTGGCTTTCCCGGTGGCCCAAGCCCGCGAGCTCGTCCCCGTCGGGGTCGTCAACCCCAGCAAGGGCTACACCGCCGGCGCGCTACGGGGAGCGCCGCACAC
>NZ_KB891198.1 GCF_000373365.1 Parafrankia discariae | reverse complement strand
GAACGGACCAAGCGCCAGCCCATCCTCGGCGGCCTGATCAACGAATACGAACGAGCCGCCTAAAACCCCAGGTCACCACCGGTGGCCGACTTCCGACACCCCACACGTTCGGCGAGCAGCTCCTCGACATCCCGGTAGGACAGCGCGTACCGCAGATACCAGCGCACCGCCAGGACGATCACCTCCGGGTGGGAACCGGAACCCGGCGAACTCCGACGTCGGAACCGGTGGACAGGCACGCCGTCGACGCATCACCCGATCATGACCGATCGGCAGCCGCAGGACAGCGGACTCCACCGATGCAACAGTGCCGAGCCGGGTGATCGGGGAGTAGCGTGGCCGAGGCGGTAGGCGCCATTTTGATGGGATGTCGCGCCTGATAGGCTGATATGCAACGCCTACCTGCCGAAGCCGCCGGGCCGTCGGTGCCGACCTCATGACGTGCGGAGCGATGATGGGATGGGACTTCAAGTCGGTGGCGCCTGACGCGGAAGAGGGCAGTCAGGTAGCCGATCTCAGGATGGACCGGCCGACACCGGCGCGCATGTACGACTACTTTCTCGGAGGCAAGGACAACTTCGAGGTCGACCGCGAGGCTGCTGCTGCCGTCGACGCCGCCCTCGGTAAGACGGTGACGTTTGATATCGTCTGGGAGAATCGGCGCTTCCTGCAGCGGGTGACCCGTTGGCTCGCGAACGCCGGTGTCGACCAGTTTCTCGACATTGGCACCGGCCTGCCGACCCAGGGGAATGTGCACGAGATAGCCCAGCAGGTCAACCCGGACGCACACGTCGTCTACGTAGACAACGACCCGATCGTGCTCGCTCACGGCCGTGCGCTGCTGGCGACGAACAAGACGACGACAATCATCACCGCGGACGCACGCGAACCCGCAGGGATCCTCGCGCATCCAGACACGAACGCGCTGATCGACTTTTCGCGACCCGTCGCCGTTCTGGCGGTCGCTTTGTTCCATTTCATTACGGATGAGGAGAATCCCGCCGGTCTTCTCGCCAAATTTATGGACGCCGTTCCGTCGGGTTCTTACCTGGCGCTATCCCATCTGACAACGGATGGGCCGCCGGCTGAAGGTGTCGCCCGAACGGAGGCGGCATATGAGAAGGCGACGTCGCCTATAGTTTTCCGGCCGCGTATCGCGATCGAGAGTTTCTTCTCCGGGCTGGATCTGGTCGAACCCGGTATCGTTCGACCATGGCAGTGGCACCCGGGAGACGACGGCAGCCCGGAGACTGACTGGCTGTTCGCGGGAGTAGCGCGCAAGCCTTGACGGCGGCTCCGCCGGACGCAACACCAGTCCGGCGATGTCCGGGCAGCGGCCACTGTCTTGGCCAGGCGTCCCTCAGCGGCCTCCTCGACCGGGCTCTGTTGCATCCGGCGGGGCCGGGAGATCTTGACCGAAAATCTTCCTGTTGGAGGACGCCGGATCCGGTCGCTGGAGCACCGTCGAC
>NZ_KB891197.1 GCF_000373365.1 Parafrankia discariae | reverse complement strand
AAATTCGGCAGGCCCTGCCGACGACGCTTGGCCCGAAAATGCGCGCTGGTTGACGGGCCCCCCGGTGCGTGGGCGATGTAATCGTCCAGCACCGACAGGGCCACGTTACTCAGCAACGGTGAGAGGATCGCCCCTTGCGGGGCGCCGGCATCGGTCTTGCGGAGCTGGCGTTCCTGCGTGAGGATGCCCGCTTTCAAGAACGCCTTCACCAGGTTCAGGACACGCTTGTCCCCGACACGTCGACGCACCCGACCCATCAGGGCCGTGTGGTCGATCTCGTCGAAGCACGCCTTGATGTCTCCCTCAACGATCCAGTCGTACCGTGCTTTGTTGGTCGTGAGGAAAACGATCTCGGCGACGGCGTCCCTGGCCTGGCGGTTCGGACGGAACCCGTAGGAACACGGGCGGAAATCCGCCTCGAAGATCGGCTCCAACACCAGCTTCAGCGACGCCTGGACCACCCGGTCGGCGACGGTCGGGATCCCCAGCCGGCGGAGCTGCCCGCCGGCTTTCGGGATCATCCGTTCCGCCACCGGCAACGGGGTGAACGAGCGGTCCTTCAGCGAGCCACGAAGCTCGCCGAGGAACTGCTCGACCCCCTCCGTCACCTGGATCGACCGCGCGGTGCGGCCGTCCACGCCGGCGGTCCTGGCGCCTTTGTTGCCCCGCACCCGATCCCAAGCCACAAGCAGGAAGGCCGGGTCGGTGACGAGATTGAACAGATCATCGAACCTTTGGTGAGAATCACTGGTCGCCCAGCGGTGCAGCTTGGTCTGGATCCCCAGTACCCGACGGCGCGCCCGCATGAGCGTGTCCGTCGATGCGTCGGTATTCACCGGCGTACCCTCCTGGCATTCCCGTTCTTCGGCTGCTTGACTTGCTGGACCCCTTCGCCATGTACGCGGCTTTCCCGCGCTCGGACTACTACGGGTCCTCCGCCCCATCGCGTGGCCGTCAGACGACAACGGTCCTGCCCTTCACCGGGACGATGTCCCGGCGGGTAGGGCGGCCACGGATGGTTCCCACGTTCACTGCACACCGGTTGACGGAGGAGGTGCCCGACTCTTCCCCGGCAGCATCGCCAGTGGTACGCCGCAGGCATTCCCACTGGCCTCCTTCCCGTCGAAGCAGACACGGTTACGGAGTTGACCATCCACAGTTGATCGCGACGGTCACGCGCTGCATCCCAGCCCATATCCACCAGATTGGAGCTGGTTCCTCGCTTACGGGGCTTCACACGCCGGTTCCTCTCGTACACCTTTCCGTCTCGCTTGCCGGACCCGGCCTGTCTGGTAGTTCCAGGCCGTCCCGTCGTTGTCAGGACTGCTCCCGCCCTCACCGGCGTTTCCCGGATCGGACTGTCCTCAGCTTCACCAGCCAGCTGCGACTGGCTGGCGGTGGGTCCTTTCACCCCACCCGGTGTTACGGTCATCAGCGGCTACCTGCCGCCTTCAGACCTGCAGCGCTTCGTGGCGCAC
>NZ_KB891196.1 GCF_000373365.1 Parafrankia discariae | reverse complement strand
CACCCAGCCCTCAGCCTCACCACCGGCGACCTCGGCGCCGGCGGCCGTTCGAGCGGGTTCCGGTGCGGGCACCCAGTCCACGGCGTAGAGCAGGCGGGTGGCGGTGGTGGCCGAGAGCTGGTCGGCGGCGACCGGGCGCAGGGCCAGCCTCTCGATCCGGGCTATCGGCAGGCCGGATCCGTCGGCGATCGCCAGGCGCGCCGTGTCGGCACCGTCCGCCAGGTCGATCCGGACCCGCAGCGTGGCGCCGGCCGTGCCGAAGTGCCGCACCTCGGAGAAGGCGAACGGCAGCCGGACACCTCCGGCCGGCAGCAGCCCACCGACGCCGATCGCCTGCAGGGCCGCGTCCAGCAGCGCCGGGTGCAGCCCGAAGCCCTCGATCGGGTCGTCCACCGTCACCTCGGCGAAGACCTCGCCGGCCCGCCGCCAGACCCGCCGCAGGCCCTGGAAGGCCGGGCCGTAGCCGAGCCCCGCCTCGGCCAGCACGTCGTAGACGCCGTCGAGCGGAAGTTCGTCCGCGCCCTGCGGCGGCCACACCACCAGGCCGGCGTCCGCGGTCGCGGGATGGCTGTCCGGGGCGAGGGTGGCGGTGGCGTGCACCGTCCACGGCTCGTCGTCGCCGTCCTCGCCCTGGGAGTACACGGTCAGGGCACGGCGGCCGTCGGCCTCCGCGGCCGTCACCGTCACCTGAACCCGCACGCCGCCCCGCTCGGGCAGGACGAGCGGGGCCGCCAGCAGCAGCTCGTCGACGACCGGGGCGCCCACCCGCTCGCCGGCGGCGAGCACGATCTCCAGCAGTGCCGCGCCCGGCACCACGACCTGGCCCAGCACCCGGTGGTCGGCCAGCCACGGCTGATCCGCGACGGCCAGCCGGCCGGTCAGCAGCGTCCCGTCGCCGTCGGCGCGGGTGAGCGCCGCACCCAGCAGCGGATGCGCCGTCGCCACCTGTCCCACGCCGGCCGGATCACCGCCGGTCAGCACCCGCAGCCGCGGCCACAGGTGCAGCCGCTGGAAGGCGTAGGTCGGCAGGTCGACACGCCCGCCTCCGGTGCCGGCGAACACGGCGGCCCAGTCGACGTCGGCGCCGTCGACGAACAGCCGGCCGACGGCGGACAGCAGGGTGGCGGCCTCGTCCCGCTCCCGGCGCAGCGCCGGGACGGCCAACACCCCAGCCAGTTCCCCCGCACCCGCACCGGCTCCGGTCGGGGTGTTCTCCCCGGCGCCGGAGGCGGTGTTCTCGGCCGGTCCGTCCGCCGCGCTCTGGATCATGGCGGTGAGGATGGCGTCCGGGCCGAGTTCGATAATTCGGGTCACTCCCTGGCCTGCCATCGCCGTGACGGCGTCGGCGAACCTGACCGGACGGCGGACCTGCTCGACCCAGTACCCCGGGTCGGTCCACCGGCCGGGCTCCACCGGCACGCCGCTGACCGTGGACACGACCGTCCGGTCCGGCTCCCGCAACACCAGCCCGTCCACCACGACGGCGAACTCGGCGAGCATCGGCTCCATCAACACCGAGTGGAACGCGTGACTGACCGCCAGCCGGCTGCTGCGCCAACCCCGCTCCCCGGCCAGC
>NZ_KB891195.1 GCF_000373365.1 Parafrankia discariae | reverse complement strand
CCAATGCCGTGAAGCTTAAGTCGATCTTGAATAGTTGATGTTCGCTGTTCGTGGCTGGCGGGTGGTACGGCGTGGCGGCGTGGCATCGGTGCCGCTGGGTGGTTTGGTCACGGTTCGTGGCTTCGATGGTGACTCCGGACCAGGTGTCGGTGGGTGTGCTGGTGACGGCGGTGCCGCGGGACGCGGTGGACGAGGCGGTGGCGGCCTGCGGCGTCGGTGAGCGGCGCAGGGGCGGGAAACTCCCACCCCATGTGACGGCCTATCTGACGTTGGCGATGTGTCTGTTCTCAGACGACGACTATGCCGAGGTCGCGCAGAAGACGACCGGGTCGCTGGACCGGTTCGGCTGCTGGGACGGGTCGTGGACGCCGCCGAGCGCGAGTGGGATCACCCAGGCGCGTAAGCGGCTGGGTCGGGTGGTGATGGCCGAGGTGTTCGAGCGGGTCGCGGGCCAGGTCGCGACACTGTCGACGCGGGGTGCGTGGCTGCGGGGCCGGTTGCTGCTCGCGATCGACGGGTTCGACGTCGATGTGCCCGACACCGAGGAGAACGCGGCCGAGTTCGGTTACGCCGGGTCGGGTGAGAAGCGGTCGGCGTTCCCGAAACTGCGGGTCGTCGCGTTGGCGGAGTGCGGCACCCATGCGTTCCGCGCCGCCGAGGTTGGTGGCTGGGCGGCTGGGGAGAGGACGCTGGCCCGCGGGCTGCTGATGCGGCTGAACCGCGACGAGGTGCTGACCGCCGACCGGGGGTTCTACTCGTTCGACAACTGGTCGCTGGCCGCGGGCACCGGCGCGGATCTGATCTGGCGGGCCCCGACCGGGCTGAAACTACCGGTCGTCAAGGTGCTGGGCGATGGCACGTTCCTCACCGTCCTGATCAACCCGGAGATCACGGGAAGTCGGCGCCGTGAGCGGCTGCTCGCCGCGGCGAAGGCCGGCGACGAGCTCGATCCGGACGAGGCGCACCTGGCCCGGGTCGTCGAGTACGACATCCCCGACCGGGCTGGTAACGGCACCGGTGAACTGGTCGTCGTGCTGACCACGATCCTCGACCCACGTGACGCCCGTGCCGACGAGATCGCCGCCGGCTACAACGAACGCTGGGAAGAGGAAACCTCCAACGACCAGCTCAAGACCCATCTCCGTGGCCCCGGGAGAGTCCTACGTTCCCGGCTGCCGGACCTTGCTGTCCAGGAGATGTGGGCCTGGCTGATCGTCCAGTACGCGCTCACGGCCCTGATCGCCGGCGCCGCGGAGGCCGCCGAGATCGACCCCGACCGAGTCGGCTTCGCCCGGACACTGCGCCTGGTCCGCCGTTCCGCCACCGGGACGGCGGACATTCCCCCCTGAGGACTGGAACACCCGGCTACCCCGGTTCCACACCGAGATCACCCGCACGCTCAACCCGCCACGGCGTCACCGCACCTGCCCCCGGGTCGTCAAACGCGCCCGGCACAACAGCTACCGCGTCAAGAAACCCGACGAACCCGCCTCGATCCGCCACCCGGGCCCCGCCACGATCCGACTCCACCCACTCACCCCACGCGCGGCCTGACCAAACCCCAGCAAGATCGCCTTAAGCTTCACGGCA
>NZ_KB891194.1 GCF_000373365.1 Parafrankia discariae | reverse complement strand
CAATACCGCTAAGTTAAGCTAACCACTCCTTGATCGACTGGGCAGGCGAGCTTGATCGTCGGAGCGGCAGGATGGTTGATTCCGTGGTCTGTTGTGGTTCGGATTCGGTAGCTGGTGCGGGTGAGGCGTTTCCTTGCTCTCGGGTTCGAGCGGTGACGCCGGCCTGAGACGAATCGTTCTGTTATCTCGTCGGTAGCTTCATGGATCGCCGTGGCCAGGCGCTGAGGGGGAAAAAGCCGCCGGGCTGTTAGCGTGCCGGCGGATGATACGGACGGTGCGAGTGAACGACAGTTGGTCGGCGTCGATGTCGGCCTCGTCGGCGGCGTGGCACATCAGGCGCCGGATCGCATGGTGGGTCAGGAGGATCGCCCAGATCTCCTGTTCGGCCATGTCGGGTGAGCGTGAACGCAGGACCCGGTCGCCTCCGCGGAGGCGAGTTTTCATTTCGGCGAATCCAAGTTCGATCTCCCAGCGTTCGTGATAGGCCGCTGCGAGTTCCAGAGCTGAGATCTCTTCTGGGTCGAGAAGTGTGGTTATCAGGCAGGTCAGCTCGTCTCCTTCACGGTCGGTGACCTCGTACTCGACGACCCGGACTTTCATGTGGTGCTGGTCGAGGTTCGATAGCCGCCCGGCGCGCAGGTCGTCGATCGCACGGTCGCGGTATCGTCCTTCTACGCGGTTGGAATCAATGACAGCGGAGATGTAGGAGCCGTCTGGGAGTCTTTCGAGAACCGGCAACCTCAGCTTCGGCCCGACTTTCCAGAGCAGGTCGGCTCCAGTCGTCGCCGCTTGTTTCCACAGGTCGTAGCCGTAGTAGAGGGCATCCGCGAGGACGAGCATCCCTGGTTCAAATGTGGGAAGGATGCCCTTAACGAGCGTCTTCTCGGACTCTCGACAGGAGCCGATCTGGGCGTCCACGAATGCATGCGACCCGCATTCGACGAGGCCTACGATTAGAGCCTTTGGATAGGTGGTTTCCTTGGCCTTGGCGTGAAATTTTTTGAATCTCTCGACGTTTTCTGGAGTGTCGGGAAGTTCGAGGCGAACGCCGTCAACTGCCATCAGTCGGCGACCCGCAAGCCAGGCACCCCGGGTGCCACGCCCAGCGACTGGGACCGCCAGCCGGGCGAAAAGCTCGCGGAGCGGCTCCGGCCCAAGCCGCGCGCGGGCTTGGGTGATAGCACTGGTCGACGGGATCCGCCACTCATCTTTCCAGGAACGCAGGTCACGTAACGTCCCGACAAGTTTTCGGATGACTTCCTCGTAGTCGTCATCGAAGAACAGGCACATCGCCATCGTGAAATAGACCATGACATGCGCCGGAAGCAATCGTGATCGTTTCTCGCGGCGGCCTGTTTCCGTAAGAACATCGTCCACCACCTCGCGGGGAACCATGTCTTTGAGAACGCCGATCGCAATATGGTCTGTGAACCGATCCGCCGACATATTCGTAGATGGTAAATAAAAGCGGCGGTGCAAATCACAACCTATGATCAAAATGATGCGTGCGACCGTAGGGAAATAGTGATCAAAAAGTTTCCGGCTGTTGGCGTGTCGCACTCGGACCGAAATGGCCTGCTGAGCTAGGAAAAGCTAAACTTAGCGGTATTG
>NZ_KB891193.1 GCF_000373365.1 Parafrankia discariae | reverse complement strand
CCGAGCCGATTGTGGCGAAGTGGGTGATCCCATGCTGCCGAGAAAAGCCTCTAGCGAGTGTCAGAGCCGCCCGTACCCTAAACCGACACAGGTGGTCAGGTAGAGAATACCGAGGCGTGCGAGTGAACTGTGGTTAAGGAACTCGGCAAAATGCCCCCGTAACTTCGGGAGAAGGGGGGCCACTTCCTGTGTAGGAGTTTACCTCCGAAGCGGGGAGGGGCCGCAGAGACCAGGGGAAAGCGACTGTTTACTAAAAACACAGCTCCGTGCTAAGTCGTAAGACGATGTATACGGAGTGACGCCTGCCCGGTGCTGGAACGTTAAGGGGACGGGTTAGCTCTTCGGGGCGAAGCTCAGAACTTAAGCGCCAGTAAACGGCGGTGGTAACTATAACCATCCTAAGGTAGCGAAATTCCTTGTCGGGTAAGTTCCGACCTGCACGAATGGCGTAACGACTTTCCTACTGTCTCAACCACAGACTCGGCGAAATTGCATTACGAGTAAAGATGCTCGTTACGCGCGGCAGGACGGAAAGACCCCGGGACCTTTACTACAGCTTGATATTGGTGTTCGGTTCGGTTTGTGTAGGATAGGTGGGAGACTGTGAAGCTGGGACGCCAGTTCCGGTGGAGTCATTGTTGAAATACCACTCTGGTCGTACTGGATGTCTAACCTCGGTCCGTGATCCGGATCAGGGACAGTGTCAGGTGGGTAGTTTAACTGGGGCGGTTGCCTCCTAAAGAGTAACGGAGGCGCCCAAAGGTTCCCTCAGCCTGGTTGGCAATCAGGTGTTGAGTGCAAGTGCACAAGGGAGCTTGACTGTGAGACAGACATGTCGAGCAGGTGCGAAAGCAGGGACTAGTGATCCGGCGGTGGCTTGTGGAAGCGCCGTCGCTCAACGGATAAAAGGTACCCCGGGGATAACAGGCTGATCTTGCCCAAGAGTCCATATCGACGGCAAGGTTTGGCACCTCGATGTCGGCTCGTCGCATCCTGGGGCTGGAGTAGGTCCCAAGGGTTGGGCTGTTCGCCCATTAAAGCGGTACGCGAGCTGGGTTTAGAACGTCGTGAGACAGTTCGGTCCCTATCCGCCGCGCGCGCAGGAGACTTGAGAAGGGCTGTCCCTAGTACGAGAGGACCGGGACGGACGAACCTCTGGTGTGCCAGTTGTTCTGCCAAGAGCATGGCTGGTTGGCTACGTTCGGAAGGGATAACCGCTGAAAGCATCTAAGCGGGAAGCTCGCTTCGAGATGAGGTCTCCCACAGGGTAGCCTGGTAAGGCCCCCGACTAGATGATCGGGTTGATAGGCCGGAGGTGGAAGTGCGGCAACGCATGGAGCTGACCGGTACTAATAGGCCGAGGGCTTGACCACAAAGATTCTGCTGTTCTGCGTCCACTGTGCGGTTCTCGGGCTGCGACCGGTTTCGGTCGGGTCTGATAGTGTTTCGGTGGTTTTAGCGAAGGGGAAACGCCCGGTTCCATTCCGAACCCGGTAGCTAAGCCCTTCAGCGCCGATGGTACTGCGTGGGTGACTGCGTGGGAGAGTAGGACGCCGCCGGACTTCTTTTGGTGGGGGCTGTTTCTGGCTGTGGCCGGGAGCAGCCCCCACCTGCATTTCCG
>NZ_KB891192.1 GCF_000373365.1 Parafrankia discariae | reverse complement strand
CGTATCGGAAACCCCTCGACGGACAGCCGCTGTCGGAGTGGAAGGAGGAGCTGAACAGGGTGCACCGCAAGGTCCGGGCCCGCGTCGAACACGCCCTCGCCGGGATGAAGACCTGGAAGATCCTGCGTGACTACCGCCGCCAGGCCCGCACCCTCGGGATCACCGCGGCCGGGATCGCCCATCTCTACAACATCAGCCGGACCGGCTGACCGGTCACGCGGACCGGCCACACCCCACCCAAACCGAGTTACGAAACAGCCTTTAGTCGCCTGTCGCGTAGTGATCCACCGCGAGGCTGCTCGCGACCAGAAGGGTGTCCGGATGATCGGTGCCGAGGACCCGTTGCGACACCGTGAACGTCTCGCTGTCAAGTGCCAGAGCCTCGTGGTGCGCCCGGAGCTTGCGGAGGTCATGGGCGAGGCTGCGGGCTGAGGCGAGCGTCGCGGGGTGTTCGTCGCCGAGCAGCTCGCGACGGCGGGCCAGCGTCTGTTCGTCCAGCGCCCGCGCCGCGTCGGTGTTTCCCAGCCCGTAGAGGTCAAGCGCGAGGTTGCTGGCCAGCTCGAGAGTCTGATGGTCGTCGGGACCGAACGCCCGCCGCGCCGCCCGGTAGGCCCGAGAGTGCCCGCGCAGTGCCTCTCGCCTTCGGCCCATGCGCCACTGGTCCACGGCCAGTGCGTCCGCTGAGAGCAGCGTCTCGCGATGAAGTCGCCCCAGTGTCGCCAGCCGGCGTTCGTGGGTCAGGCGGTCGGACTGCTCGGCCTCCGCGCACCTCCCGCTTGCCCGCAACGCCTCGGCGTGGCAGTGCGCGGCGGCGAGCACGTCACGGTGGTCCTCGCCGCGATGATCGCGCCAGGCCTCGGCGGCCCGGGCCGCGCAGGCCAGAGCGGAGTCGTACTGGCCGCTGCGCGTCAGGTAGCGGGCGATGTCCAGCACCGCGGCACGGAACCCTGATCCGCCGTCCGAGACGTGCTCCAGCAGTGTCAGAAGATGCGCGGCGAGGGCTCCGTACACCGGCCAGGTGGTCGGATCGTCGGGAGCCGTCGGCGTCGCGTCCGCGATCCGGGCCCTGATCCGGTCAACAGTCCAGGCACGGTCGCTCTCCTCCAGGCCATCGCGGATGACCGCCTGAGTCAGCCGATGGAGCTGGAAGGTCCCGCCGTCGACCCGGGCCAGTCCGGAGCTTTCCACACCGCGCAGCATCCTCGCCACCATGCCCTCGGTCCCAGTCCCGGTAGCCTTGATCTCGGCGACCGGCTGCGCGAGTGCCCGGAGTACCACCGGCGGCAGCGGTTGCGGTGCGAGGAAGGCGGCCTCGCGCAGCGCGCACGCCGCCAAGGGTTCACTTTCCCGTAGCAGGGTCATCGCCGTCGTGACCGAGCCGACCAGGCCCGCGGGATAGTCGACCGGGCCGTGCGCGAGAACCTCGATGGTGGCGTCCTTCAGCAGCGCCAGGTAGCTACTCGCCGTGACCTTGGTGGTGTCGAGGAAAACGCCTGCCTGGCCGACAGCGAGCGGGAGGTGGTCGAGAGCGTCCGCCACCCGGGCCGCGTCGTCGTCCAGCAGGTGTGTGGCCCGGCCACGCAGCAACGTCCTCGACTCCTCGGGTGTGAAGCTTCCGATCTCCAAGGTCTGCCCGAAATCGCGCAGGACGCGGCTGCGGCCCGTCACCAACACATGGCCGTTGCCGTCCGGTAGCCACTCGGCCAGCAGCTCTGGGCGCCGCACGTCGTCGAAGACGAGCAGCCAGTCCGAGGGCTGGGACAGACATCGCAGCGCGCGCCGAGCACGTCGCGCGCGGTCGTGATCGTCGGGAAGGCCGAGGACGTCGGCAAGAGCGTCCAACGCCTCGCGCAGCGCCTCGGGTAGCGCTGCCGGCAGCCACCAGACCAGCGAGTACGCGTCACCGTACCGGTGGGTGTATTCGATGGCGAGCTGGGTTTTCCCGGCCCCCGCCACTCCGGTGAGGGCTATGGTCGTCAGCCGGTGCGGATCGGCTGACCGGAACCAGCCACGCAGCGATGCCAACGGCTGCTCTCTGCCGACGAACCAGGCGTTGCGGGCCGGCGCCTTCCGCACCGGGCGCGGACTCCCTGGGAATGTCGGGCGACCGCCGCCGCCGCGCTCCGGCTCGGCCGACACGGAGACGGAGGAGCCGAGCGACGCGCGGGCGGCGCGTAGCAGTCGGCGCCGCGCGGCTTGTTCGGCCAGACCGAACAGCGTCTCGTACATGGTCACCCCGAGCATTTCGGGCGGCTGGCAGGGCACGACCCGAAAAGGCAGGAGGATGCCGCGCCGCAACCCGAAGGACAGCTCGCTCATGCACCGGCCGGACTGGAAGTAGGCCGGTGAGTACAGCGCCACCAGAAACCTGGTGTCCCCGAGCTGCCGACCCGTCCACAGGACGAAGTTCTCGCCCGGCAGTACATCGCGGGACCAAAGACGAACACGGAACCCAGCCGATTCCAGCTCCCAGGCGACCCATTCTGCCCACTGCCTCTCGCGATTCGAGCAGGAAATGAGGAAGTCGGCGCCGAGAGCAGGTGAGGGCAACCCAGCTGACACCACGCCTCCAGTCGGTGGTCGCCGGTACAATTCAGCACGGAAACAGTTGGTCTCATCTCATCCTGACCGACAGGGCCGGTGGCTGGCACGGACATCCTGATTTTTTTCTGGCGCGCCAGCCGGTGCGCTGACATCGCGTCCGCGTGCGCGCCGGTGCCGACCAGGAGACCCCGGAGGTGCCTCATGGCCAAAGACCCGGCCGTGTACCGCCACGCGCTGGCTTTCTCCGCTGACCTGTCCGGAAGTTCCTCCGGTCGTTTTGATCAGCTTCGCTGGCAGGTCACCGCCGGGGTGGGCCCGGCCGGCAAGGCCGGAACCGACCTCGATCTGGCAGGTCTTCACGAACTGGCGCACGCGCTTCTGAACGACTCGACGTCCTGGGGGACGGTGCTTGCCGCGCTGGCGATGCCGGGCCCGGACGACAGCGAACAGAGCCGCCGAGAGACCCTGTCGGATCTTGTCGACTCATGCCGTACCACCCACGAGTGTTTCGCCACTCATGCGAGCGTCCAGCGTGCACTCGTGAGTGGGGAGAACGCGGAACTCGCGTTGCGCCGCTATCCGAACTACGTCGTTTACCTCCGACAAGCCCTCGCTCTGGCACCCGGCCCCGACATCGACCCGGCGGTGCGATGCAGCGCCGTCGCGGCGGCCCTGACGGCTTGTATGCAGTCACCGGCGCTGTTCACGCTGGTGGAGCAGGGCATTCGGCGTTTCCGCCTGTCGATGGTGCCTGTTCGGGATCATCCCGATACCCGGTTGCAGATCCTGCGGGGCGCTGCGGCGGAGCTGTGGTCGGACGCACCCTGGCTGCGGCACGGCGACGTGTTCGCCAGGTGCCTCGTGCGCGTCGGGGAGGTGCTCGCGGAGTCGGGAACCCAGACGATGAGCCGTGACGACCATCTGGACATGCTGCGGGCGGTCAGCACTCGGTACGCCGAATACAGCGGTGCGGCCACGCCGCCACGGATCGACACCGACGGCCGAGTGGGGTTGGCAGCCGCCTTCGCCCGGGAGACCCTGCGATTGCGCGCGCCTCGCCGAGCCGAGGTCGTCGTCGCAGACCGCACCAGTCCGCCCCCGCCGCGGCCCGGGCGGACCGGGCCCCATCTGCTTGTCACGGTCCGGCCCGCCGCAACGCTGCGGGAACAGTTCGTCATCGACGACCTCGGGGGACTGCCGTCCGGGGACACCCCCGTCACCTGCGTCCAGTCTCCCGATCCGCTCCGACCGGGCGGCGTGGGACTGCGATCGGTCCCCGACCCGGGCAGCCTCCTTGAGATCATCCGACGGTCGGCGGTGCCGATCTACGCCTCGGTCAGCGCCACCTGCCTCCTGGACGAACGGTGGTGCCAGGAATGGCAGCCGGCGCTGAGTCGCGCCTCGGCTGCTTCGATTCTGCTTGATCTCCCGTTCGACGAATGCTGGCATGCCTGGAAGCGGAGGCGAATCCCTCTACGTTGTGGTGTCACGGTGGTGACCGTCTCGAACCAGCCGTGCGCCGTCCTCGTGTGTGTGCTCGCGGATGAGGCGCCGATCGTGCTCCCGGTGACCACCGTCGCGGCCGCTGGCTGGCGTGTGTTCGTGCGGAGAGCGGACCCCGGTACCGATTTCGAGGTGGATGCCGATCCGGGCCCGGAAACCCGTGACATCCTCACCGATGTGATGAGCGACGAGTCGTCGTTTGGTGCCCGGTACTTGTGAGAGCCCGCACCCCTCAGCGGTCCTGGCTGTCGGGAGAAGACTCCCGGCCGGCGGGGTCACCGACGTCGCGAACCGTGATCAGCAGATCGCCCGCGCGGATCGGGGCCGCGGCCGGGTCGTCGAACCGGAGCAGCCGGCCCGCGCGGACGACGGCGAGCACCGGATCCGCGCACTCCCGCGGCCCGCGGCCGACCTCGTGCCCGGCCGCGGGACGTTCGGTGAGCCGCAGGCCCACGTCGGAGGTGAGCAGGTCCTCGACCACGTCCACGACCCGTGGGCTGCGGGTCGCCAGGCCCAGCATCCGCCCGGCCGCGTCCGAGCTGGTGACCACCTGGTCCGCCCCACCGCGGCGGAGCAACGGGATGTTCTCGGCCTCCCGGACGGCCGCGGTGATCACTGCCGTCGGTGCCAGGTCCCGGGCGGTCAGGGTGATCAGGACGTTCGCCTCGTCGGAGTTGGTCGCGACGATCACCGCCCGGGCGCGTTCGGTCAGCGCCTCGCGCAGCACGGCGGTGCGGGTGCCCGAGCCGGTGACGGTGGTGAGGCCGTCCCGGCCGGCGTCGGCGAGCGCCCGGTGGTCGGGGTCGACGACGACGATCTGTTCCGCGGGCACGCCGTCCTCCCGCAGCGCCCGGACCGCGCTGCGCCCCTTCACGCCGTAGCCGACGACCACCACGTGCTGGTTCACCCGTCTCCTCCACCGCTCCACCCGGAAGGCCTCCCGGGATCGCTCGGTCAGCACCTCCAGCGTCGTGCCGACCAGCAGGATCAGGAAGATCACCCGGGCCGGGGTGACCACCAGGACGTTGACCAGCCGCGCGCTCGGCGTGAGCGGGGCGATGTCACCGTAACCGGTCGTCGACAGGCTGACGGTCGCGTAATAGGCGGCGTCCAGCAGGCTCAGCGGGTTTCCCTGGTTGTCGGCGTAGCCGTCGCGTCCCAGGTAGACCACGATCACGGTTCCGACCAGGATCAGCAGCGCCGCCGCCAGCCGCCGCGTGATCGCCTGGCCGGGCCCGGCCCGCGCCCGCGGCACGGAGACCCTCGCCCGAGCCCACCCGACCTCGCTGTCCCTCGGCATGCCGGCCAGTCTCCCGCGTGCCCGCGCGCCCCGGCCCGGCTCCGTCCCACCGCTCGCCGAGCGGCCCCCGTCAGCTGTGGGGGAGCTGCGCGAACAGTTCCTTGCCCTCGTCGTGGCGGAACACGAACTCGCTGAAGTGCCCGATCCCCGGGCGGGTGTCGGCGTAGATCGCAGACAGTCCCAGCCGCTGCGAGAAACGCATCGGGATCCCGACGCCCGCCGCCTGGAACCGCTCGGCCAGCTCGTCGAGCGAGGCCACGTCGTCGACGAGATAGCCCAGGTGGTGCAGGCTGACGCCGCCGTCGGGCCGCAGCGCGTCGAGGTAGATGCCCTCCCGGCCGGGCACCGGTTCGATGATCTCCACCATCACCCCGCGGCTGTAGGCGAGGGCGATCTGCGAGCCGGGCGGTCCACCCGGCTCCGTGGTGTCGATGCGGCGGAACTCGGCCACCTGGTGGTCGTCCCGGAAGCGCGCGATCGCGCCCTCCAGGTCGCGGGTGACGTAGCCGAGCTGGAAGAAGTTCTCAGGCTGGATCGAGGGCGACACGAGGCTCGCTCACAGGAGTCGGCTGGCTGGCGGGACGGGGAGCGTCGGCCGGATGACGCCGGGCGGCGACGATGCCGCCGTCGACGCGCAGGTCGCACCCGGTGATGTAGCTGGCGCTGTCGGAGACGAGGAAGTCGATCGCCGCCGCGATGTCGGCGGGCATTCCCAGCCGCCGTAGCGGGGTCACCTCCGCGGCCGCGGCGGCCAGCGGGTTCGCCGCCATCTCCTGGCGGCCCATCGGGGTCAGCACGGTGCCCGGCGAGACCGACAGGATGCGGGCACCACGCTCGGCCCAGGCACCGGCCGACCGTTCCACCAGCCGCAGGACGCCGCGCTTCGACGCCCCGTAGGCGCGTACGGCGAAGAAGTAGGGGGTCGGGTTCGGGTCGGCGGCGAGCAGGAGCCGCTCCAGGTCGACGGCGAGGCTGCTGGCGCGCGGGTCGTCGAGCACGGCGTCGACCGCGGGCGAGGAGCTGAAGGTGTGGGCCGCCACCGAGCCGATGCAGACCACCGAGCTGCCGGGGCCGGCCAGCGGCAGGAACGCGTCGAGCAGGTGCGCCGTCCCGCGGAGGTTGACCTCCACGATCGTCCGCGGGCCGGCGAGGGCGGGGGAGAGGCCAGCGGTGTGGACCAGCGTGCCCAGAGTGCCGGCCTCGCCCGCCGCCGCGGCGAGCCGCTGGACGCCGTCCGGGCTCGCCACGTCGGTGGCGACGGTGAGGGCGATGTCGTAGCCCTCTTCGGTGAGGCTGTCGTGCAGCGCGGCCAGCGCGACCTCGTTGCGGCCGGACAGGACGAGCCGGTGGCGCCCGCCGAGCCGGCGGGCCACGGCGCGGCCCGTTCCGCCGTAGGCGCCGGTGATCACGGCTAAGGATTTTCGACTGGTGCCGATCAGGTTCATGAGTTCGCCCGAGTCTCCGGCCCGCTCAGCGGGCGCTCCAGATGATGCTCTTGGACAGCAGGAACTCCTCGAGGCCGAACTCGCCGCGCTCGAGGCCGAGCCCGCTCTGCTTGTAGCCGCCGAACGCGGTGTGCGGGCTGGAGCCCGCGCCGCCGCCGTTGATGTAGATCATTCCGGTGCGCAGCCGCTTGGCGATCTCGTAGGCGCGTACCGGGGACTGCGCCCAGACCCCGCCGCCGAGCCCGAACTCGCTGTCGTTGGCGAGCCGGACCGCCTCGTCGTCGTCGTCGAAGGCGATGACGACGCCGACCGGGCCGAAGAACTCCTGGCGGGCGACCGTCATCGAGTTGTCGACGTCGACGAACAGCGTCGGCTCGACGAAGAACCCCTTGTCGAGGTGGGCGGGCCGGCCTCCGCCGTAGGCGACCTGCGCGCCCTCGGCGCGGCCGGCGGAGATGAGGCTCTCGACCTTCGCCCGCTGGGCCGCGCTGATCAGCGGTCCCATGGTCGTGGCGGGGTCGGCCGGGTCGCCGACGGTGATGTGATCGAGGCGCTGCTTGACCAGGCCGACGAGCTCGTCGAGGCGTGAGCGGTGCACCAGCGTCCGGGTCAGCAGGCTGCAGCCCTGGCCGGCGTGGGTGGTCATGCCGTTGACGATCGTCGGGACGACGAGGTCGAGGTCGACGTCGGCGGTGATGATGTTGGCGGACTTGCCGCCGAGCTCGAGCACGACCTTCTTCAGTGACTGCGCCGCCTGGGTGTAGACCAGCCGGCCCACGGTGTCGGAGCCGGTGAAGCTGACGATGTCGACCCCGGGATGGGTGGTCAGCGCCTCGCCGGCCGCGATGCCACCGCTCACGATGTTGAGCACGCCGGGCGGCAGGCCGGCCTCGTCGGCCATCTCGCCGAGGACGAACGCCTCGAGCGGGGTGGTCGGCGCCGGCTTGAGGACGACCGTGCACCCCGCGGCCAGTGCCGGGGCCAGCTTGAGGATGTTGAGGAAGAGCGGGAAGTTGTAGGCCGAGATGAGCGCGGCGACGCCGTAGGGCTCGCGGCGGACGACCCCCTGGGCGAGCGTCGGCCCGACCGTCGGCAGCATCGCCCGCTCGAACGGGAACTGCCGCAGCACCCGCTCAGCCATGTCTCTGAAATGGTGAAGTGGGACGCTGACCTGCAGCGTGTCGGCCAGGGCACGCGTCGAGCCGGCCTCTCGGACGCTGAGTTCCTTGAGCTCGTCGACGCGCCGCTCCATCACGTCGGCCATGCGCAGCAGCACGGTGGCGCGCTCGTTGGCGCTGAGCGTCGGCCACGGGCCCTCGTCGAACGCCCGTCGGGCGGCGGCTACGGCCCGGTCGACGTCGGTGACGGTCCCGTCGGGGACGGCGCCGATGACCTCTTCGGTCGCCGGGTTGAGGACCTCGAGGACGCCGTCGCCGTCACTGTCCCGCCACGCGCCGTCGATGTACAGCTGGTAGGTCAGCGCCGACATCGGATACCACCCTCTTAGAACACTAGAATAATTGATTGAACTATTTTAGTATGGCGGCAGTCACAGGCGAAGGCAAGCAGCTCACGTGGGGTCGGGCCGAGGTCAGCGAGGGGCGCGGCGTCCTCGGACACAAGGGACAGGAGCACATTCGTGGGACGCATGGACGGCAAGGTCGTCTTCATCACCGGCGCGGCGCGTGGCCAGGGCCGGGCGCACGCCGTCCGGGTCGCGGCGGAGGGAGGCGACGTCGTGGCCGTCGACCTGTGCGCCGACATCGCCTCCACGCCCTACCCGATGGCGACCCGGGACGACCTGGACGAGACGGCCCGCCTGGTCAAGGAGCGCGGCGGCCGCGTCGTCGCGCAGGTCGCCGACGTCCGTGACCGGGCCGCGCTGGCCGCCGCCGTCGCCGAGGGCATCGCCCAGTTCGGCCGGTTGGACGGCGTGGTGGCCCAGGCCGGCATCTGCCCGCTCGGGACGACGGCACCGCAGGCCTTCATCGACGCGGTCGGCGTCGACTTCGGAGGCGTCTTCAACGCCGTCGACGTCGCCCTGCCCCACCTGCTGTCCGGGGCGTCGATCGTCGCGACGGGGAGCCTGGCGGCGCTGATCCCCGGCACGTTGGACAGCGCGGCCAAGGGGTCGGGCGGCCTGGGCTACGCCTGGGCCAAGCGGGCGGTGGCGTCGCTGGTCCACGACCTCGCCGTCGTGCTGGCCGCCCAGAGCATCCGGGTGAACGCCGTGCACCCGACCAACGTCAACACCGACATGCTGAACAACGACGTCATGTACCGGGCGTTCCGGCCGGACCTGGCCGAGCCCACCCTCGAGGACGTGCTGCCGTCGTTCCCGGCCATGACCGCGACGGGCGACCCGTACGTCGAGCCCGAGGACATCGCCGACGCGGTTCTCTTCCTGCTCTCCGACGAGTCCCGCTTCATCACCGGCACCCAGCTCCGCGTCGACGCGGGAGGCTATGTGAAGCTGCGGCCGCAGGCGCCCGCGTTCTGACAGTCGCCCGCCGCGTCACCGCCCGGGGGGTACGTAGGTGAGGAAGCCGGTCGCGCCGGGCCTCGCCGCCGCGTTCCGGCTGTTGCGTGCCAGCGCGGCGCGCAGGGCCGCCAGGCGGGCCTCGGCGGCGGCACGCCGCTCACCCGCATCCGCCTCCGCGCCCTCGCCTTCCGCCGCGGACAGCGTGGCCTCGACGGCCGCGATCTCCGTCCGCAGCCGGCCGCCCGTCTCGTCGAAGTTCAGCAGGTCGTGGTCGTCGTCCAGGGGCCTGGTCGGCTCTGTCTCCATGCATCGCTCCTCGGGTGGAACGCCGGCTGCGCCAGTGGCACTATCGCACAATGTAGTACAATAGGTTATATGATCGATGGCACAGTCGAGGGGACCTGAAGGGACGCTGGATGCCGCTCCAGGACTACATGCAGATCATTTCGGTCGACGATCACCTCATCGAACACCCGCGGGTCTTCGCCGACCGGCTCCCGCGGAAGTTCCTGGACGCGGGCCCGCGCATCGTCGAGGACGAGCAGCGCCGGCACGTGTGGCACATGGAGGACCAGGTCTTCCCGTACATCGGGTTGAACGCGGTCGCCGGCAAGACTCCCGAGGAGTTCGGGATGGAGCCGCTGCGCTTCGACGACATGATCCCGGGCTGCTACGACCCGGTCGAGCGGGTCAAGGACATGGACCTCGACGGGATCCAGGCCGCCTGCTGCTTCCCGTCGTTCCCCGGCTTCGGCGGCCGGGTGTTCATGCGGGCCAAGGATCCCGAGCTGGGGCTGGCCTGCGTGCGGGCCTGGAACGACTTCAGCATCGACGAGTGGTCGGCGTCGGCGCCCGACCGGTTCGTGCCGCTCGCCCTGCTCCCGCTGTGGGACCTCGACGAGGCGGTGGCCGAACTGCGCCGGGTCGCGGCGAAGGGCGCCCGTACCGTCTCGTTTCCCGACAGCCCGGTCCCGCTCGGGCTGCCGTCGTTCCACGACGACCACTGGGGTCCGCTGTGGGACGTCCTGGAGGAGACCGGGGTCCCGGTGAGCCTGCACTTCGGCTCGGGCAGCTTCGTGCCCGGCTTCAACTTCTCGGCCGCCGCGCTCTCGCCGAACCCGCCCGCGCCCGGCCAGGCGCCCCCCGCGACGTCGTTCGCCCTCTACGCGACCAACCTGATGTGGTCGACCGTGGACCTGCTGTTCTCCGGGCAGCTGCAGAAGCACCCGGGCCTGAAGTTCATGCTCTCCGAGGGCGGCATCGGCTGGCTGCCCTACATCGCCGAGCGGGCCGACTGGGTCTGGGGCCGCCACCGCTACTACCAGCCCATCGACTTCGACACCCGCCCCAGCGAGCTGCTCCGCAAGCACTTCTGGGGCTGCTACATCGACGACCAGTTCGGGCTGACCAACCGGCACGCCATCGGTGTCGACCGGATCTGCGTCGAGATCGACTACCCCCACTCGGACTCCATGTGGCCGAACAGCCGCAAGGTGATCGCCGAGTCACTCCTCGATGTGCCCGACGACGAGGCCCACCAGATCGTCGAGCTCAACGCCCGTGACGTCTTCGACTTCCCGCGCTCCTGAGCGGGCCGGAGCCCCTGCCCCCGGCGCCCCTCACGCCGGGGCGGCGCCGGTGACGCGGCCGCGGCCTCAGCCGACGCTCGCCAGCGGCGAGTTCTGGACGTCCGGCGCGGACGGCGTGCTGCGCGTCCTCCGGTGCGGGGACTGCGGGGCGTTCACCCATCCGCCGCTGCCGCGCTGCCGCGTCTGCCGTGGCGGCGCGATGACGATGGCGGCGGTCTCCGGTCGGGGGGTGGTCGCCGGGTTCACCGTCAACCACCAGCAGTGGTTACCCGACTTCCCGCCGCCGTACGTGGTGGCGGTGGTGGCGCTCGCGGAGGACGACGGCGTCCGGCTGACCACCAACATCGTCAACTGCGAGCCCGGGGACGTGCGGGTCGGCCTGGCGGTGCGGGTGCTGTTCGAGCAGGCCGACGACGTCCACATCCCGTTGTTCGAACCGGATCCCGACCGCGCGGGCGAGGCGCTCGCGGTGCCCGAACCGCGCGAGCTGGCAGTGGCCGTGAGGCCGGTGTCGGCGGCGAAATTCGAGGAGAAGGTGGCCCTCACCGGGGTCGGCCAGTCACGGGTGGGCCGCCGGTTGATGGTCGATCCGCTCGAGCTCACCGTCCAGGCGTGCCTGGCGGCGGTCGAGGACGCCGGGCTCACGCTCGACGAGATCGACGGGCTGTCCACCTATCCGGGCAGGGTCGGCGGGCCGGGCATGTCCGAGGGCGGGATAGCGCCGCTCGCCGAGGCGTTGCAGCTGCACCCGACCTGGATCAACGGCGCGGGGGACACCCCGGGCCAGTCCGGGGCGATCGTCGCGGGGATGCTGGCGGTGGCCGCGGGGCTGTGCCGCCACGTGCTGTGCTTCCGGACGGTGTGGGAGTCCTCCCACGCCGCGCTCGTCCGCGCCGGCCGATGGGAGGCGCCGGCCGGCCGAGCCACCGGCATGTTCGAGGAGCGGGCACCGTACGGCGCCATGTCGGCCGCGAACTGGATAGCGCTCCAGGCCTCGCACTACTTCCACCGCTACGGCGGCGACCGGTCGACGCTCGGCTGGATCGCGGTCACCGCGCGCGACAACGCGAGCCGCAACCCCGAAGCCGTGTACCGCGACCCGTTCACGATCGAGGACTATCTCGCCGCGCGGCTGGTCTCGACCCCGTTCGGCCTCTACGACTGCGACGTCCCGGTGGACGGTGCCGTGGCCGTCGTCGTCTCGGCTGTCGAGACCGTCCCCGACCGCCCGCGGCCCGCGGTGCTGGTCGACGCGGTCGGCACCCAGATCCTCGAACGGATCAGCTGGGACCAGGACACCCTGACCCACGAGCCGCAGACCCGGGGACCTGCGCGCCACCTGTGGAGCCGGTCGGCGCTGCGTCCCGACGACGTCGACGTCGCCCTGCTCTACGACGGGTTCACCTTCAACGCGCTGTCCTGGCTCGAGGGGCTCGGCTTCTGCGAGCCCGGCGGTGCGCGCGCGTTCATCGACGAGGGCCGGGGGATCGCCCGGGGCGGTCGGCTCCCGCTGAACCCGCACGGCGGCCAGCTCTCCGCCGGGCGGCTCCACGGCTTCGGTTTCGTCCGCGAGGCGATGCTCCAGCTGCGCGGCGAGGCGCACGGGCGGCAGGTCGCGGACGCCGAGGTGGCCGTGGTCTGCACGGGCGGCGGGGCGCCGGGGGGCGCGCTGCTGCTGAGACGGGGCTGACCCCCGTCGAGACCCCCGTCGAGCTCCCTCGCCGAGCGACGACAGACCGGACCGATCGACCGCCCGCTTCGCGGGAGCACAGCCGGAACCGAGGAGATCCAGAGAACCATGCAGCTACCGATGCAGGGCATCCGCGTGCTCGAGGTGGCCCAGTTCACCTTCGTCCCGGCGGCGGGTGCGATCCTGGCGGACTGGGGCGCCGACGTCATCAAGGTCGAGCACGCCGTGCGCGGCGACGGCCAGCGCGGGCTCACGAACGTCCTGGGCGTCGACGCGATCGCGAAGGGCAGCAGCTTCTCGCCGATCGTCGAGGGGCCGAACCGGGGCAAGCGCAGCGTCGGGCTGGCGCTGGAGAACCCGCAGGCCCGCGAGCTCCTCGACGAGCTGATCAGGCAGAGCGACGTCTTCCTGACCAACTTCCTGCCCGACGCGCGCGCCAAGCTGCGGATCGAGCTCGACGACGTCCGCAAGGTCAACCCAGAGATCATTTACGTGCGCGGCTCCGGCTTCGGCACCCGCGGCCCCGAGGCGGGCAAGGGCGGCTACGACATGACCGCCTTCTGGGCCCGCGCGGGCGGCGGCGCGGGAGCCACCCCGCCCGGCGCCGACCGGCTGGCCCCGATGCCCGCGGGCGGGTTCGGCGACAACATCGGCGGCATGACCATCGCCGGCGGCGTGGCGGCGGCCCTGTTCGCCCGCGCCACCACGGGGGAGACCTCGGTCGTCGACGTGTCCCTGCTGGGCGTCGGGGCCTGGGCGACACAGTTCACCGTCAACCTCGCACTGATGGCCGGCGGTCCGCCGCCGCGGCCGCCCGCCCCGCGGCACGGCTCGGCGCGCAACCCGCTGGTCGGCCCCTACCGCACCGCCGACGACCGGTGGCTGCTGTTCTCGATGCTGCAGCCCGGTCGCTACTGGGCGGAGTTCTGCGAGGTCGCGGGGCGGCCGGAGCTCGTCTCCGACGAGCGGTTCGACACGGTCGAGAAGCTGATGGACCGGGCACCCGTGGCGGCCGAGATCGTCGCGGAGATCATCGGCGGGCGCACCCTCGAGGACTGGCTGGCCAGGCTCGCGCACATCGAGGGCCAGTGGGCTGTCGTCCAGGACGCCTGGGGCGTGGCCAACGACGTCTCGCTGCGGGCCAACGGCATGATCACGACGGTCGAGGACGCCGAGGGCGTGCCCAGGGAGCTGGTGGCCAGCCCCGTGCAGTTCGACGAGCAGGCGGCGGCGTTGCGCCGGGGTCCGCTGTTCGCCGAGCACACCGACGACGTCCTGCGCGATCTCGGGCTCAGCGACGAACGGCTGATCGAACTCAAGCTGGCCGGCGCGATCACCTGATGACGGGTGCCGACGCGCGCCGCGCGCGAGCGGGTGACCTGCGCGAATGTGCACAGTGAGGCGGAGAGGAGAGGTTCGGTGCGGGTGACTATCGATATGGACAAGTGCTCCGGCCATGCGCGTTGCTACGGGACCGATCCGGACCTGTTCCAGATCGACGACAGCGGCTACGCGTTGCGCCCCGGGTTCGAGGTGCCGGCGGGGGGCGAGGACACGGCGCGCGAGGCCGCGGCCTCCTGCCCCGAACGGGCCATCACGGCGCAATGACCCGGCGATGACCGCGACCCGGCGATGACCGCGTCCTTCGGCGGCCGCAGCCTGGCCGCCCACCAACCGGATCGCCATCACCCAGCGACGGAGGGAGTCCGCATGTCTGTTACCGACCCGGCGCCGAGCCGGTGCCCGGCCGTGACCTACTCACCCCACGAACAGCGTCCGGTCGGAGAGTGGACCGCCTTCTTCGACCAGCTGCGCGCCGAGGCGCCGGTGGTGCGCAACACCTTCGCCAACGGCTACTACGTGCTCACCCGGTACGAGGACATCCTCAGCGCCTACCAGGACACCGACACCTTCTCGACCCAGGCGGTCACGGTCATGGAGCCGGATCCCAGCTACCGCTGGATCCCGCACATGCTCGGCGGCGACGAGCACCGGCAGTGGCGGCGGCAGCTCGGCCCGTACTTCTCGCCGCGGGCGATCGACGGGCTCGACGACCGGATCCGGTCGCGGGCGGTCGGGCTCATCGAGTCGTTCGCCGACCGCGGGTCCTGTGACGTGATCACCGACTTCTCGTTCCACTACCCGACGACGATCTTCCTCGAGCTGATGGGGCTCCCGGTCGGCGACCTCGACCGGTTCATGGCCTGGGAAGCCAACATCCTGCACTCGAACGGCTCGACGCCGGAGGAGATCGCCCACAACCGGACGACGGCGATGGCGGCGGTGTACGAGTACTTCGGCTCGGTCATCGCCGATCGCCGGCGCAGGCCCGGGGACGATCTGGTGAGCCACGCGATCGCCTTCAAGGTCGACGGCCGGCCGGTGACCGACGACGAGGTCCTCTCCTACTGCTTCTTCATGTTCATGGCGGGTCTGGACACCGTCGCGGCCGCGCTCGGCTACTCGCTCTACCACCTGGCGACCCATCCCGAGGACCGGGCGCGGATCGTGGCGGACCCGGCGCTGATCCCGTCGGCCATCGAGGAGATCCTGCGGGCCTACGCGTTCACCATCCCGGCGCGCAAGGTCACCAAGGACATCGAGGTCGCCGGCTGCCCGATCGCGGCCGGATCGATGGTGCAGCTGCCCATCAAGGCGGCGACGCGCGACGGTTCCGCCTTCGCCAGCCCCGCGGAGGTGCTCATCGACCGCAAGCCGAACAACCACATCGCCTTCGGCGCCGGCCCGCACCGCTGCCTGGGCTCGCACCTCGCGCGCCACGAGCTGGCGATCGCGCTGGAGGAGTGGCACAAGCGGATCCCCGACTACCGCCTCGCGGACGATGCCGTCATCACCGAGCTCGGCCGCAGCTCCGGCCCCGACACGGTGCCGGTCGTCTGGGCGCGCTAGCGGGCGGTGGCGGGCCAGCCGCGATACCGGGCATGCCCGGCGGCTGGCCCGCTCGTCCGCTCGGGGACGGTCAGGAAGCGCCCTTGGGCGTGAAGCGGAGGGCGCCGTCCAGGCGGATCGTCTCGCCGTTGAGGTAGACGTTCTCGGCGATCTGCTGGGCGAGCTGGGCGTATTCCTCCGCGCGTCCCATGCGCTTCGGGAAGGGCACGGCCGCGCCCCAGTAGGCGTCGAGCTGCTCCGGGTCGGCGTTGCGGAAGGCCGGGGTCAGGAAGGTGCCGGGCGCGATGGTGACGACCCGGATTCCGGCGGGGGCGAGGTCGCGCGCGAGCGGCAGCGTCATCGAGACGATGCCGCCCTTGGCCGCGCTGTACCCCGCCTGGCCGATGGTGCCGTCGAACGCCGCGATCGAGGCGGTGTTGATGATGACGCCCCGCTCGCCGTGCTCGAGCGGCTCCGAGCGGGCGATCGCCGCCGCCGCCAGCCGGTCGATGTTGTAGGTGGCCGCCAGGAAGATGTCGAGTACGCGGGTGAACGACCCCTGCGGCGCCGGGGCGTTCGACCTGTCGAGGGTGCGCTGGCCGCCCGGCCCGCCGTGGGCGACGACGGCGATGCGCAGTGGGCCGAGCCCGGTGGCCTGGTCGAGGGCCGCCTGGACGGAGGCCTCGTCGGTCACGTCGGTGCGTGCGAAGGCCGCGCCCGCGCCGAGTTCCTCGACGACCGCGCGGCCCTTGTCCTCGTCGAGGTCGGCGACGAGGACCTTCGCGCCCGCCGCGTGCAGTCGCCGTGACGTGGCGGCCCCGAAGCCGCCCCCGCCGCCGGCCACGAAAGCCACTGCGCCCTTGATCTCCATCGCCGTACCGCCCTCTTCCGTTGTCCGTCGAGCCCCGCGACCGCAGCTTACAGTTGAACAATTAAACTAAAATAGTTATATTGCGCCAGAGGGTAGAGGGGAGGGAGGCTCATGAGGCTCAGCTTCACCGCCGAGCACGAGCAGTTGCGGCGGGCCGTGCGCGATTTCCTGGCGGAGCGGTCGCCGGCGGCCGCGGTCCGGCGCCTGATGGACTCGACCGCCAACCGCGACGACGACGTCTGGACCCGGCTGGCCGAGGAGCTCGGCCTGGTGGGCCTCGGCCTGCCCGAGCGGTACGGCGGCTCCGGCTTCGGCGAGGTCGAGGTCGGGATCGTGCTGGAGGAGATGGGCCGGGCGCTGTTCGTGGCCCCCTACCTGAGCACCGCCGTGCTGGCGGGTCAGACCCTGGCGACGTCCGAGGACCAGGAGGCGCAGCAGCGGTGGCTGCCCGGGATCGCGGCCGGCTCGCTGACCGCGACGCTGGCGGTCGCCGGCGAGTCGGGGTCGTGGGAGCTGACCGACCCGGCGACGAGCGCCGAGCCGCGCGGCGGGCAGTGGCTGGTCTCCGGCCCGAAGTACTACGTCCTCGACGGCCACAGCGCCGACCTGCTCCTGGTCGTGGCGCGGGCCGCGGACGGGACAGGGGTGTTCGCGGTCGAGGGGGCGGACCCCGGGGTCGTGCGCGCCCGGCTCGACAGCCTCGACCCCACCCGGGACCTCGCCTCGGTCGTCCTGCGGGAGGCGCCCGCGGTCCGGGTCGGCGCGGGCCGGGACGCGACGGCGTGGCTGGGCGAGGTCCACGACCGGGCACTCGCGGCCCTGGCGTCGGAACAGATCGGCGGCGCGGCGCGGTGTCTCGAGCTCGCCGTCGACTACGCGAAGGTACGGGAGCAGTTCGGCCGGCCGATCGGCTCGTTCCAGGCGATCAAGCACAAGTGCGCCGCCCTGCTCGTCGAGGTCGAGAGCGCCCGCTCGGCGGTCTACCACGCCAACGCCGCACTGGCCGCCGACGACCCGGAGGGGACGGTCGCCGCGGCGGTCGCGTCGGCGTACGCGTCGCGGGCGTTCACCCTCGCCGCCAAGGAGTGCATCCAGATCCACGGCGGCATCGGGTTCACCTGGGAGCACGACGCGCACCTCTTCCTGCGGCGGGCGAAGTCCTCCGAGCTGTTCTTCGGGGCACCGCGGGCGCAGCGCGAGCGGCTCGCGGACCTGGTCGGGATCTGAACGGTGACCATGACGCCAGCAGGCTCCGACCGGTCCGACCGGTCCGCCGCCGCAACCGCCGCCGAGACGACCACCGCCCCCGCGACCGAGACCACCGGCGAGACGGCCACCGGCCCGTCGACCGAGACCGACACCGGGCCGGACAGCGACGAGGGGTTCCGCGGCCGGCTGCGAGACTTCCTGGTGACCCGGCATCCCGGGCGCCCGCCGAAGAAGCCGGACGAGCGGGTCGCCTGGACGAGGGCCTGGCTGGCGACCCTGTTCGACCACGGCTACGCCGGCCCCAGCTGGCCGCGCGAGTTCGGCGGGATGGATCTGTCGTTCGGACGGCAGGTGATCTACCAGGAGGAGCTGGCCCGCGCGCGGGTGCCCGGACCGCTCGGCACCGGCCTCAACATCGCCGCCCCGACGATCATCCGGTACGGCACGCAGGAACAGAAGGAACGCTGGCTCGCGCCGATGCTGCGCGGCGACCGGATCTGGGTGCAGGGGTACTCCGAACCCGGCGCCGGCTCGGACCTGCCGAGCCTGCGCACCACCGCCCGCCGGCAGGGCGACGAGTATGTCGTCAACGGCCAGAAGGTCTGGACGTCGCACGCGACGACCGCCGACATCATCTTCACGCTGGTCCGGACCGGGACGCAGCAGAGCCGCCAGCGCGGCATCAGCTACCTGATCGTGGACACGCACGCGCCCGGCGTGCAGGTGCGGCCGCTGCGCGACCTGACCGGCGGGTACCTGTTCGCCGAGGTGTTCTTCGACGATGTCCGGGTGCCGGTCGCCGACCGGGTCGGTGCCGAGAACGAGGGCTGGGCGCTTGCCCGGACGAGCCTCGGGCATGAACGGGCCGCCGGGGCGATGAACCAGGCCGCGCTCTACCGGCGGGTGCTCACCGAGCTCGAGCAGCTCGCGCGGGAACGGGGCCTGCTGGGGGACGCGGTCGTCCGGGACCGGTTCGCGGACCTGGAGATCCGGGTGCGGGTCATGCGGTACAACGCCCAGCGGGTCATCTCCGACATCCTGGCCAAGGGTGAGCCGGGCCCGACGTCGTCGGTGTCCCGGCTGCTGATCACGGAGTTCGAGCAGGAGATCCACGAGCTCGCGGTCGACCTGCTCGGGCCCGCCGGCCTGCTGCTGAAGACCGAGCCCGGGTCGGTGCAGGGTGGGCGCTGGCTGCAGGGATTCCTGCGGACCAGGGCGTCCACGATCGGTGCCGGTACCCGCGAGATCCAGCTCAACACGCTCGCCGAGCAGGTGCTCGGACTTCCGCACGACCCGGCGATGCCGCCGCGCTGACCGACGTTTGAGGAGACTCCATGCGCTTGGAGACCAGTCCGGACCTGGTGGAGTTCCGGGCCGAGGTTCGCGCGTTCATCGCCGAGCACGGCCCGGGACCGCGCCGGCGCACGGGGGTCCGCGCGCCCGAACCGGAGGAGATGCCCCGCCTGCGGGCCTGGATCGGCCGGCTCTACGCCGCCGGCTACCTGGGCCAGGCCTGGCCCGTCGAGTACGGCGGCCGGCCGGGGGCCCGCCCGGAGTACGGGTTCATCGTCGCGGAGGAGCTTGCGCGGGCCCGCACCTGGGGCGAGGTCGGCGCCGCGGCGCTCGCGGCCGGAGCCCTGCTCGGGTTCGGCAGCGAGGAGCAGAAGCGGCGCTTCCTGCCGCGGATCCGGACCGCCGAGGACCTGTGGTGCCAGCTGTTCAGCGAGCCGGGCGCGGGCAGCGACCTGGCCGCCCTGTCCACCCGGGCCCGCCTCGATGGTGACCACTACGTGGTCGACGGGCAGAAGGTGTGGACCACGAACGGCCACCACGCCGACCTGGGCTACCTGCTGGCGCGCACGAGCACGGACGGCCCCAAGCAGGCCGGCGTCACGGCGTTCGCGATGGACATGCGCAGCCCGGGCGTCGACATCCGCCCGCTGCGCGAGATCACCGGCACCAACGACTTCAACGAGGTGTTCCTCGACGGCGTGCGGATCCCGGTCGAGCGGGTGATCGGCCGGGTCGACGACGGCTGGCGGGTCGCCAACCTGAGCCTCGGCCACGAGCGCAGCGGCGTGGGCGCCCGCGGGGTCGAGCTGTTCGGCCAGCTCGACGACCTGTTCGCGCTCGCCGGGCAGGCCACCGTCGGCGGCCGGCCCGCGCTGGCGGACGGCGGCACCCGCCAGCGGCTCGGCCGGCTCGCTACCCGCGTCCACGTGGCCGACAAGATGAGCAAGGTGGTGCAGTCGCGCATGGTCAACCGCACCGAGGACCCCGCGGACGCGCCGCTGGCCAAGGTGTTCTACAGCGAGGTCAACCTGGAGGCGGCCGAGACCGGCGTCGCCCTGCAGGGCATCGGCGGCATCGGTGTGGACGAGGACGCCCCCTGGGCGGACGGCTGGTGGCAGGACGCCTTCCTCTACGCCCGCGCCTACACGATCGCGGGCGGCGCGAACGAGGTACTGAAGACGATCGTCGCCGAGCGGGCGCTGGGACTGCCGAGGGACAAGCGTTGACCGCGAGCGGGATCGGTGCCGCGGGCGGGATCGGTGCCGCGGTCGAACCGGCGGGCCGGCGCTACGGCATGCCGTGGCGCGGGGCGGAGGCCGCGCGGGCCGCCGAGCAGGCCGGCATGACGGCGTTCTGCAGCGGCGAGTTCGTGGACCACGAGGCCTACGCGTCGCTGACCGAGATGGCGCTCGGCACCGAGCGGGCGCTGGTCGGCCCGGCCATCGCGTACGCGTTCGCGCGCACGCCGTACGCCCACGCGGCGGGGATCCGCAGCGCGTGGGCGCACGCTCCCGGGCGGGTGTTCCTCGGTCTCGGCTCGGGGGCCTACCGCATCAACCGGGACTGGTTCGGCGTCGAGGCCGACCGCCCGGTGGCGCGGATGGCGGACCTGGTCGGGGCGATCCGGGCGTGGCTGCACGCCGAGAACGGCCAGCCGGTGACCTACGACGGCGAGTTCTACCGGGTCAACGCGTCGGTCGGCGCCCCCGTCCTCGGCCGGATCGACGCCCCGATCCTGCTCGCCGGGTTCAACCGGCTGATGGCGGCGAGCGCCGCGCGGGTGGCCGACGGGGTCGTCGGGCACGGGCTGTTCACCCGTACCTGGTGGGAGGACGTGGTACGGCCGGCGATGGCGCGGGGCGCGGCCGACGCCGCGCGGGACACCCCGGCGCTCGAGCACGGCTGGGTGATCACCGCGATCGACGACGACGACCCCGGGCGCGCGGTCACCGACGCCCGGCGCATGATCGCGTTCTATCTGACCGTCAAGACCTACGACGCGTACGTCGCCCATCACGGCTGGGTCCCGCAGGTCGAGGCGATCCGCGCGGCGTTCGCGCGCCGCGACAGCGACGCCATGGCCGCGGCGGTCACGGACGACATGGTCGAGCAGATCGCGATCTGCGGGACGACGGCCGACGGCCGCGCGGCACTGGCTCGTCGCGGTGACTCGCTGCCGCGCGACGTCGCCTACCTCGCGCCGCCGTCGTACCTGGTCAGCGGGCGCCGAGGCCGGCGCTACGCGCTCGCGAGCCTCGGCCTGCTCGACGGCGCCACGAGCCCGCCCGGGCCCGCACTGGTCGAGTCCTCGCCGGTCGAGTCGTTGTCGGCGCAGCGGTGAGTCCGCACCCGCGGGTGTCGGTGAGCGGCCTGTGCTTCCCGGAGCTGTCCGCGCTCGACACCCTGGAGGCCGTCGCGGCGCTCGGGGTCACGAACGCCTCGCTGACCGGGGCGAAAGTACGCGCGGCCGGCGCCGAGGCCGTCGCCGCGGCGAGCCGCCGGCACGGCGTGCGCGTGGTGACCACGACGGCGGCGCTGGGCCTTGATCTGCGGTCCGGCGCCGGGGCCGTCGCCGCACAGCTGCGCGAGGCGCGGGTGGACGTCGACAACGCCGCCGCCGTCGGGGCGGGCACGGTGTACGGGCTGACCGGACCCCGTCCGGGCGCGGACTGGGACGCGGGGGCCGCGGCCTACGCGGATGCCGTCACCGAACTCGTCGAGCACGCCGCCGGGCGCGGGGTGACCCTCGCGGTCGAGCCGGCGAACTGGCTGTACGCCGACCTCACGTTCGTCCATTCGTTCCGCGACGCGCTGCGGCTCGCCCGCCGGGCCGGGATGGGCGTGTGCCTGGACCTGTTCCACGTCTGGACCGAAGGCGGACTGCGGGCGGAGATCGCCGCGAACGCCGACGCCGTCGTGCATGTGCAGCTCAGCGACATGGTCCTCGGCGACCGGACGCTGCCCTGCCGGGCCGTGCCCGGCGACGGCGACGTACCTCTGGCGAGCCTCGTGGGCTGGCTGCTCGAGGCCGGCTACCAGGGCGTCTTCGACTGCGAGCTGAGCGGGCCGCGGATCGACGCCCTCGGGACCCGGCCGGCGGCGGCCCGGGCGGTCACGTGGCTGACCGACCTGCTCACCGACCTCGGCGCCTGACAGGCCCGGCGCCGGGCAAGCCCACCGTTCATCGAGGAGAGGTACAGCCATGGCCCACGCCGTGATCGTCAGTGCGGTGCGCACGCCCATCGCGACGTCGTTCAAGGGGACGCTGCGGGACACCCCGGCCGAGGAGCTGGCCACGGTGGTCGTCCGGGCCGCGGTGGACCGCTCGGGGCTGGCGCCCGAGGACGTCGACGACGTCATCCTCGCCGAGGAGCTGGCCGGCGGCGGCGACATCGCCAGGTACGCCGCCTTCGCGGCCGGGCTGACGGCGGCGCCGGGCCAGGCCGTGAACCGCCACTGCGCGGCGAGCCTCGCGGCGGTCGGCAACGCGGCGGCGACGATCCGGGCCGGGATGGACCGCGCGGTCGTCGCCGGCGGCACCCACTCCTCGTCGATGAACCCCAGGCTGTCGTGGCGGGTGCCCGGATCGGACGAGCCGCGCGCCGGGTTCAACCCCACCTTTCCCTACTACGAGGGCGCCACCGACGACGTGACCCTCGCCGTCGGCTGGAACACCGCGCTGGAGGTGGGCATCACCCGCGCGGAGCTGGACGCCTGGGCCAAGCGCTCCCACGACCGGGCGATCGCCGCGATCGACGCCGGCGTCTTCGACGACGAGATCGTCCCGATCGACGTCGTCGCGGCGGGGGAGAAGATCCGCTTCGCCGTCGACGAGCACCCGCGGCGGGGCTCGACGCTGGAGAAGCTGGCCACGCTGAAGCCGCTGCGCCCCGAGATCGAGGGCTTCGGCATCACCGCGGGGAACGCGAGCGGCGTGAACGACGCCGCCGCGGCCCTGATGATCGTCAGCGACGACCTCGCCCGGGAGCGAGGCCTCACCCCGCTGGCCCGGGTGCGGGCCTGGACGGCCCTCGGCGTGGCCCCGCACCGCACCGGGATGGCCGGGGTGGAGGTCATCCCGCGGGTGCTGGAGCGGGCCGGGCTCGGGGTGGCCGACGTGGACGCCTGGGAGATCAACGAGGCCTTCGCCTCGGTCCCGATCGCCGCCTGCCGCCTCCTGGGGGTCCCGGACGATCTGGTCAACCAGTACGGCAGCGGCTGCAGCCTCGGGCATCCGGTCGCCGCCTCCGGGGCGCGGATGCTGACCACGCTGACGCACCACCTGCGCCGGCGCGGCGGCGGGATCGCGGTGGCGGCGATGTGCGCCGCGGGCGGCCAGGGCGGCGCAGTGGTCATCGAGGCGCCGTGAGGGTCGGGATGCCGCTGAAGTACTCCGGCGGCTTCACCGAGACCGTCGCGGACCTGCGCGACTTCGAGGCGGCCGGGCTCGACCTGGTCATGCTCCCGGAGGCCTACAGCTTCGACTCGGTGAGCCAGCTGGGCTACCTGGCGGCCAGGACCTCGACGGTGCTGCTGGCCACCAGCATCCTGAACGTCTACTCGCGCACCCCGGCCCTGCTGGCCATGACGGCGGCCGGGCTGGACTACGTCTCCGACGGCCGCTTCGTGCTCGGCCTGGGCGCGTCGGGGCCACAGGTGGTCGAGGGGTTCCACGGCGTGCGCTACGACGCCCCGCTCGGGCGCACCCGCGAGGTCGTCGAGATCTGCCGGGCGGTCTGGCGGCGCGAGCCGCTGCGCTACGAGGGCCGGCATTACCACCTGCCGCTGGACGCCGCGCACGGCGGCAGCGGTCTGGGGAAGCCGCTGAAGCTGATCAACCACCCGGTTCGGTCCGCGGTGCCGATCGTGCTCGCCGCGCTGGGACCGAGGAACGTCGAGCTGGCCGCCGAGATCGGCGACGGCTGGGAGCCGATCTTCTACTTCCCCGAGGCCGCGCCGGCCGCCTTCGGTGCGGCGCTGGCGGCCGGTCGGGCTCGGCGGCCGAGCACATTGGGGCCGCTCGACATCGTGGTGCCCACCCAGCTGCTGATCAGCGAGGACGCCGTGGAGATCGAGACCGCCGTCCAGGCCGTGCGCGAGCACCTCGCGCTCTACGTCGGCGGCATGGGTGCCCGGGGCCGGAACTTCTACAACGAGCTCGCCGGCCGCTACGGGTTCGCGGCGGCGGCCGCCGAGGTGCAGGACCACTACCTCGCCGGGCGCAAGGCGCAGGCCGCTGCCGCGGTGCCGGAGCGGCTGGTGCGTGGCGTCTCGCTGATCGGGCCGCCCGGGTACGTGCGGGAGCGGGTGGCTGCGTTCGCCGAGAGCGGGGTGACCACGCTGAACGGGCTGCCGCTGGCCGGAACCCACCGCGGGCGGCTCGCCGACGTCGAGCGGCTCAAGGAGTACGCGTCGGCGTCGCTTCCCGGAACTTATCGTGATAGGTATAATGAGCTAACTAATTAATGGCTATTGCGTGGGGTGAATGATGTCGACGGTTCTCCTCGGTGACGAGGAACGCGCCTTGCGCGACTCGGTCCGGTCGTTCCTCGACAAGGTGGTCGCGCCGGAGGTCGGGGAGCACGAGCGGGCGCGCACCTTCCCGTGGGAGCTACTGCCGCAGCTCTACGACTTCGGCTACGTCCGCGGCGGGGTGCCCGAGGCGCTCGGCGGCGACGAGCTGCCGATGATGATGCAGGCGATCCTCATGGAGGAGGCCGGCCGCTGCTGGGGCTCCCTGCGCACGACGGTGAACGTCCAGGGCATGGTCGCCCGGACGCTGGCCGCCGCGGCCGACGAGGACCAGCGGGCGCGGTTCCTGCAGCCGCTGCTGGCCGGGAGCCGCTTCGGCTGGTTCGGGCTCACCGAGCCCGGCGCCGGCTCCGACGCCGGGGCGCTGCGCACGATCGCGCGCGCCAGCGGCGACGGCTACCTGGTGAACGGCAGCAAGCTCTACATCACCAACGCGCTGGGCTGCGACTTCGGCATCCTGTTCGCCCGGGTGGTCGATCACGACGGGACCGATCACGGGGTGACGGCGCTGCTGGTCGACGCCGCCGAGTCCGAGTTCGGCGTGCACGACATCCCGCACATGCCGCTTCGCTCGACGACCAGCTGCGAGCTGTCCTTCCAGGACACCTATGTTCCCGCGGCCAACGTGCTCGGCACGCTGGGCGGCGGGCTGTCGCTGGGCATGAAGGCGGTGAACGCGGGGCGGCTGAACATGGCGATGGGCGCGGTCGGCCTGTCCCAGGCCTGCCTCGAGGCGTCGATCGCGTTCTGCCGGCAGCGGGAGCAGTTCGGCAAGCCGATCGCCGCCTTCCAGCTCATCCAGCAGATGGTGGTGGAGATCGCCACGCTCACCGAGACCTCACGGCTGCTGGGGTACAACGCCGCGCGGGCCATCGACGCCGGCGAGCCGGGTCGCTACGAGTGCTCGATGGCGAAGTACTACTGCGGGGAGTCGGCGGGCCGGGCGGCCACGCTGGCCCTGCAGGTGCACGGCGGCGCCGGGCTGATGGAGGAGTCGCCGGTGGAGCGCTACTTCCGCGACGCGCGCGAGGCGACGATCCCGGAGGGCACCAGCCAGATCCAGATCCTGCACCTGGGCAAGGCGCTGCTCGGTCACTCAGCCCTGCGGTGAGCGGACCTCGTCGAGGTCGTGGACCTCGTCGGCCTGATCTACCGGGCCGGTGGCGGCGGTGACCGCCGCGAAGGGGCGGCCGATCCGGTCGCAGGCCAGCCGCAGCCGGGCGCCGATGTCCGCGGTCAGCTCGTCGGTGAAGCGGCTGGTGAAGCCGACGGCCGCCGCGACCAGTGACACCGAGCCGTCGGTGTCGAACACCGGTGCCGCCACCGTGCTCACGCCGAGGGCGAAGCCCTGGTGATCGACCGCCCAGCCGCGCTCGCGGACGGCGTCGAGCTCGCGGGCGAACTCGGCCAGGTCGGTGGTGCTGCGTTCGGTGAACCGGACCAGCCCGCCGGCCAGCGCCTCGGCCGCGGTCGCCGGCGGGTCGAACGCGAGGAACGCGCGCCCGAACGAACCGCCCTGGATCGGCAGCCGCGCGCCCGGCTCGACGGTGATGTGCACCCCGTGGTCACGTTCGAACCGGTCGATGATGGACACCTCGCCGGTGCCGATCCGGCGGTAGAGCACGACCGTGGCCTCGAACTGGGCGACCAGCCCGGCCAGGTCGCGCCGGGCCACCGCGACCAGGTCGAACTGCCGGCTGGCGGCGTTGCCGAGCTCCACGAGCGCCGGGCCGAGGGAGTAGGTGCGGGCGCGCTGGTCGTAGCGGACCGCGTCGAGCTCGACGAGCGAACGCAGGATGTAGAAGGCCGTGCTCTTGTTGAGCCGGGTGGCCGCCACGATCTCGGTCAGCGGCGCCGGCCCGGACCGGGTCAGCGACAGCAGCACGCCGAAGGCCCGCTCGATCGCCGGTACCCGCGAGGCGGGGGCGTGGAGTTCGTGGCCGGTCCGGCTGTCTCGGTCCGGCATTCGTCCTCCTCGAAGGTGCGGTCTTGACGGCGTGCGGCGCACCTGGTGATGCTAATGCCAGAACAATGTTCTCTATAGAGAACCTGAGCAAGGAGCCTCCGCTGCCAGCATCAGCTCCCTCGGACGACGTCCTGGTGCGCCGTGAGGACGGGGTCCTCACGATCACGATCAACCGTCCCGACCAGCGCAACGCCGTGAACGGCGGGGTCTCCCGCGGCATCGCGGCCGCCCTCGACCTGCTCGACTCGACTCCGGAGCTGCGGGTCGCGGTGCTGCACGGTGCCGGCCCGAGCTTCTGCGCGGGCATGGACCTCAAGGCGTTCGCCGCCGGGGAGAAGACCTCGGACCCGGTGCGCGGCTTCGCCGGGCTGGTCGAACGGCCGCCCGCGAAGCCGTTGATCGCGGCGGTCGAGGGGTGGGCGTTGGGCGGCGGCTTCGAGATCGTCCTCGCCTGCGACCTGGTGGTGGCGGGCCGCGGGGCGCGGTTCGGGCTGCCGGAGGTCCGTCGCGGGTTGGCCGCGCGCGGCGGCGGCGCCTTCCGCCTGCCGCGCCGGCTGCCCCACATGCTCGCCATGGAACTGCTCCTCACCGGCGCCCCGCTCGGGGCCGAGCACGCCGCCCGGTTCGGCCTGGTGAACCGGCTGGTCGACGACGGCGGGGCGCTGGCCGGCGCCCTCGACCTCGCGGCCGTGGTCGCCGGCAGCGCGCCGATGTCGGTGCGGGCGTCCAAGCGGGTCGCGGTGGAGTCCGCCGACTGGCCGGTCGGCGAGGGTTTCGAGCGGCAGCGGGCGCTGTTCGAACCGGTGTTCGCCTCCGGCGACGCGGCCGAGGGCGTGGCCGCCTTCCGGGAGCGGCGCGCTCCGGTCTGGCGGGACGCATGACACAGGCGCTGGACGACGTCACGGTCGTGTGCCTGAGCGCGCTCGGGCCGGTCCCGTTCGCGGCCATGCTGCTCGCCGACCTGGGCGCCCGGGTGATCCGGATCGACCGGGCCGACCGGCCCGGTGGCGTCACCGGCCTGCCGCTGGAGGACGATCCGCGCACCCGGGGGCAGCGTGGCATCGGGGTCGACGTCCGGCATCCGTCGGGTCGTTCGGTGGTGCTGCGGCTGGTCGAGACGGCGGACGTGTTCCTGGAGGGAATGCGCCCCGGCGTCGCCGAGCGGCTCGGGCTCGGCCCGGACGAGCTGCTGGCCGTCAACCCTCGCCTGGTGTACGGGCGGGCGACGGGCTGGGGGCAGTCGGGCCCGCGCGCGCAACAGGCCGGGCACGACATCAACTATGCCGGCCTCGCTGGCGGCCTGTACCCGACCGGACCGGCCGAGCTGCCGCCGCTGCCGCCGCTCAACCTGCTGGCCGACTTCGCCGGCGGCGGTTCCTACCTCGCCCTCGGCGTCCTCGCGGCCCTGCACCACCGCGCGGCGACCGGCCGCGGCCAGGTGGTCGACGCGGCCATGGTCGACGGCGTCGCAAACCTCACGGCGATGATGCACGGGATGCTCGCGGCCGGTCTGTGGAGCGATCGCCGCGGCGACAACCTGCTCGACGGCGGCGCCCCGTTCTACCGCACCTACCGCACCGCCGACGACGGCTTCGTCGCCGTCGGCGCGCTGGAGCCGCAGTTCTACCGGCTGCTGCTGGAGAACCTCGGGCTCGACCCCGCGCGGTGGCCGCAGCACGACCGGTCGACGTGGCCCGAACAGGAGCGCGTCCTGGGGGAGTTGTTCGCCGCGCGCACCCGGGACGAGTGGGCGAAGCTGTTCGACGGCGTCGACGCCTGCGTGACGCCGGTGCTGAGCCTGGCGGAGGCGGCGGCCTCGCCCGAGCTGCGCGAGCGCGGGACGTTCGTCGAGTGGGGCGGCGTCGCGCAGCCGGCGCCCGCGCCCCGGCTGTCCGCGTCCCCGGCCGTCGAACGTCCCCGGTCGGGCTGGCGCAGCCACTCGACCGAGATCCTGATCGAGCTCGGGCTGACCGAGACGGAGCGGGCGGCGCTGCGCGACGCGGGTGTGATCGCTTAGGGCTCCGGCGGCGCCCGCGGCCGTTCCGGCCCGGCGACCCACCGACCACCGACCGCCGCATGACGACGATCGAAGGAGATCCATGCCCGACGAGAAGCCGGACGCCGAGACGCCGGCCAAGGAACACACCGGCAAGGTCGCGCTGATAACGGGGGGCGGCCGCGGCTTCGGCAAGGCGTTCGGCGCCGCGCTGACCGAGCGCGGGGCGCATGTCGTGCTGGCCGACATCGACGGTGACGTCGCCGCGGCCGCCGCGGCCGAGCTCACCGCGCTCGGCGGCAGCGCGACCGGGGTCGCCTGTGACGTGACGGACGAGGCCCGCGTCGGCGAGGTGGTGGCCGACATCGTCCGCACGCACGGCGGGCTGGACATCCTGGTCAACAACGCGGGGCTGCACTCGGCCGCCTTCAACAAGCCGACCGCCGAGCTCGGCGCCGGCCGGATCCGCCGGCTGTTCGAGGTCAACGTGATGGGTGTCGTCATCTGCACGCTGGCCGCGAAGGACGCGATGGGCGGGCGGCCGGGCGCCGCCGTCGTCAACATCTCCTCCTCGGCGGCCTATGCCAACCGGACCGCCTACGGCGTCTCCAAGCTCGCGGTGCGCGGCTTCACCGCGCAGTTCGCCCGCGAGCTGGCCACGGCCGGCGTCCGGGTCAACGCGATCGCCCCCGGGCTGATCCTGACCGACACCGTGCGGGCCGAGCTGCCCGCGGCCGAGGTGGCGCGCGTCCTCGCGCAGCAGGTCCTGGCGCGCGAGGGCGAGGAGCGGGACGTGGTGAACGCGCTGCTCTACCTGGTCTCCGACGCGGCGGCCTTCATCACCGGGGAGACGCTGCGGGTCACCGGCGGGTTCGCGCTCTCGGTCTAGCCGACCCGAGCTGAGGAGATGGGACACGCATGGCAGAGCACCAGGCTGGGACGGCTCACCAGGCCGAATCAGCCCTGACCGCCGACCTGGCGAGGCGGCTGGCGGACCGGCTGCCGAGGTGGCGTGACGGGGCGCGGGTCAGTGAGGTCCGCCCGCTGACCGGCGGCACGTCGAGCCTGACGTTCCTCGTCGACGTGGCCGGCGTGCCGGCGGGGGAGTCCCCGATCGTGGTCAAGCTCGCGCCGCCCGGCCTGGCGCCGGTCCGCAACCGCGACGTGCTGCGGCAGGCGCGCGTGCAGGCGGCGTTGCAGGGCGGGGGGCTGCAGGACGGGGGGCTGCGCGACGGGCGGCCGGGGGACGGCCGGCGGCAGCTGGCGCCCGACGTCCTGTTCTCCGATCCCGGATCGCCGCCCGGGATCCCGCCGTACATGGCGATGAACCTGGTTCCCGGGGAGTGCGTCGAGCCGGTGCTCAGGCCGGTCGCGGACCGGCCCGCCCCCGAGCTGGTACGCGCCCGTTTCCTCGACGCGGCCGGCGTCCTGGCCGACCTGCATGATGTCGAGCCGGCGGCCGTCGGCCTCGCCGACGAGCCGGTGGTGGACCTGGCGGCGGAGATCGGTCGCTGGCTCCGTGCCTTCGAGACCCTCCCCGACGCCATGCGCGGCGACTACGACCGTGCCGCCGGCGCGCTGGTTTCGACGATCCCCGCGGCGCTGCCGCCCGTGATCAACCATGGCGACTACCGGCTGGGCAACACGCTGTGCGACGGTGCCCGGCTCGCGGCGGTCATCGACTGGGAGATCTGGACCGTCGGCGACCCGCGGGTGGACCTCGCCTGGCTGACCTTCTTCACCGATGACGCCGGTCATCCCGCGGCCGAACCGGGTCCGCCGGCCGGCACCCCCACGCCCGGCGAGGTCATCCGGGCCTACGAGCGCCGGCGCGGGGTGCCGATCGCCGACCTGGACTGGTTCCACGCCCTGACGCGCTACAAGGAGGCGGCGGCGACCGGGCTGCTGCTGAAGCGGGCGGCCAGGACCGGCCGGGAGGTGAACGGCGCGCTGGCGCGGATGGTGTCCGCGCTGCCGGGACTGGTCCAGGAGACGCTGAAGATCGTGGGGGACTGATCCGACATGCCCCGCCCACCCGACGGCGACTGGCTCGGCACCCCGTACCTGAGACTCGAGCGGCACGAGCCGTTCGGACACCTGGTCGTGGACCGTCCCGAGGCCCGCAACGCGCTCACGCCCGCGATGTACTTCGGCGTGCGGTACGCCGTCCGGCGGGTCGACGCGGACCCGACGCTCGCCGGCCTGCTGATCACCGGGGTCGGCGACGTGTTCATCCCCGGCGGCGATCTGGGCAGGAACGCCGACGACCACTGGCTGCACCTCGGCGGGGTTCCCGGCGCCATCGACGTGCTTCCCTTCGACGTCCTGCGGCAGAGCGTCAAGCCGGTGGTGGCGGCGGTGAACGGGATCTGCCAGGGCGGCGGCCTCATGATCGCGCTGTGCGCGGACGTCGCCGTGGTGAGCGAGCGGGCGACCTTCCGGGTGCCGGAGCTGCTCCGCGGGATCTCGGACACCTACTTCGCCTCGGTCCTGGTTCGGCTCGTCGGGCCGGTGCGCACCCGCGACCTGATGCTCACCGGTCGCACGTTCACCGCCCGGGAGGCGTTCGAGTGGGGCCTGGTGAGCCGTGTCGTCCCGCATGACGAGCTCCTGGACGAGGCCGTCGCGGCGCTCGCCCAGTGCTGCCAGACCGCCCCCGGTGCCCGCCGTGACGTCAAGCGCGTGCTGGACCAGTACGTCGGGCTGCACGACCGCATCGCGTTCTTCGACAGCCTGCAGCGGGACGAGTCGCGCGAGGGCTTCTCCGCCTTCATCGAGAAGCGTTCGCCCACCTGGGTGCCCGAGTCACTGCGCCGTGACGCCCGCGCCTGACCGGAGCACCGGCGGAGGGCGGTCGCGCCGGTACCGGGCGCTTGCCGTCCAGCGCAATCTAATATAACTTAGTTATACAATTGAGGGTAGGTCTGACGGGTGTGGTGTCCCGGCCCGGCCGCGGCCCACGTACGGAGGTTCGATCATCAAGCGACCCGGTGAGAACCCAGGCAGGATCCGAGCCCGAGCCGCCTGCGGGCCCCGCCGCGCGGGTCGGGAGACGCGGTGAGGGCCGCCCGCGTCGAGGTGTACGGCGGTCCGGCCGACGTCGTCCTCCGTGACGTCCCCGCTCCGGAGGTGACGGCGGGCCACGTCGTCGTCGACGTGGCCGCGGCCGCGCTGAACTTCCCCGATCTGCTGCTGATCGCGGATCGCTACCAGGTGTCGGCCCCGCTGCCCTTCACCCCCGGCTCCGAGTTCGCCGGCCGGGTGGCGGCGGTGGGGGAGGGCGTCACCGGTCTCGCTGTGGGTGATCCCGTTCACGGCTCGGTGTTCTCCGGCGCGATGGCCGAGCAGGTGCTGGCGCCGGCGACCGCGGTCTCACTGATCCCGCCCGGGTTGTCGATGGTCGAGGCGGCGGCCTTCCGGGTGACCTACCTGACCGCGTACCACTGCCTGGTCACGATCGGAGAGCTGGCGCCCGAGCAGTGGGTCGTCGTCCTGGGGGCCGCCGGCGGCGTGGGTTCCGCGGCGGTCGACATCGCCGTCAGGCTCGGTGCCCGCGTCATCGCCGCGGCCTCGTCACCCGAGCGGCTGGCGGTCTGCGAGGAGCTCGGTGCCGAGGCGTGCATCGACTACACGACGGAGGACCTCAAGCTCCGGATCAAGGAGATCACCGACGGCGGCGCCGACCTCGTCGTCGACCCGGTCGGCGACCGGTGGGCCGAGCCGGCGCTGCGCGCGATCCGCTGGGGCGGCCGCTTCGTCGTCGTGGGGTTCGCGGGCGGCGAGATCCCGCGGATCCCGCTGAACCTCGTCCTGCTGAAGAACATCACGGTGCGTGGGATCGAACTGCGCACGTGGTCGGTGCGGCTGCCCGAGGAGACGGCGCGGGCGCGCGAGGGGCTGGCGAAACTGGTGGCGCAGGGGATGCGGCCGCTCGTCTCCGAGGTGCACGACCTCGGCGACGTGGCCGTCGCCCTGCAGCGTGTCGCCGACCGGGCGCCGACCGCCAAGGTCGTCATCCGCGTCGCGGACTGACGGCGCCGCCCGCAACGCGAGAGCTTCGAGCGCGAGAGCTTCGACTACGCGAGCTGCACTACGAGAACTTGGACCGCGAGAACGAGGAGACGGCATGGCAGACTCGGTGCTGGTCGAGCGGCAGGGCGCCGTCCTGGTCATCACGATCAACCGTCCGGAGGCCCGGAACGCGCTCGACGCCGAGGCCGCGCGAGGAATCGCGGCGGCAGCCGACGAGCTGGACGGCGACCCCGAGCTGCGGGTGGGCGTGCTCACCGGGGCCGGCGGCTCGTTCTGCGCCGGCATGGACCTCAAGGCGTTCCTGCACGGTGAGACCCCCAACATCAAGGGCCGCGGTTTCGGCGGCATCACCATCACGCCGCCGCACAAGCCGCTGATCGCCGCGGTGGAGGGCTGGGCCCTGGCCGGCGGCTTCGAGCTGTTGCTGGCGTGCGACCTGGTCGTGGCCGCGGAGACGAGCAAGTTCGGCGTACCCGAGGTCAAGCGGGCGCTGGTGGCCGGCGGCGGCGCGGCGATGCTGCTGCCGCGCCGGATCGCCTTCTCGGCCGCCCTGGAGCTCCTGCTGACCGGTGAACCGGTGACGGCCGGGCGGGCGGCGGCGCTGGGGCTGGTCAACCGGGTCGTGCCGGAGGGCGGCGCGCTGGCCGGGGCGCTCGAGCTCGCGGCCAAGATCGCCGCCAACGGGCCGTTGGCGGTGGCGACGACCAAGCGGATCGCCCGGGCGCAGGCCGACTGGACGACCGAGGAGGGCTGGCAGCGGCAGGCCGAGTTGTGCGCCCCGGTGTTCGCCTCCGAGGATGCCCGCGAGGGCGCGACCGCCTTCGCCGAGAAGCGCCCCCCGGTGTGGCTCGGCCGGTGACGGCCGGCATCACGGGAACGCCTTTCCTACGACAAGCGGGAGCCGTCATGGCCGACGTCAGCCAGACCCGTCGGTCCGAGACCGACGGGATCCTGACGCTCACCCTCACGCGCGACGAGAAGCTCAACGCGGTCAGCCCCGAGATGATCGAGGCGTTGCGTCAGGCCGCGACCGATCTGGGTGACCGCGACGACCTCAAGGTGCTCGTGATCGCGGCGGAGGGCCGCTACTTCACGGCCGGCATCGACATCCGCCAGAGCGGCGCCGGTGGCAAGCGCGGCTACGCCGCGGACGGCAGCTTCAGCCCCCGGCGGCTACGCCACGAGTACCGGCGGCTGCACCTGGTCTTCGACGAGCTGGAGGCGGTCGAGAAGCCCGTCGTCCTGGCCGCGCACGCGCCGTGCCTGGGCGTCGGCCTCGAACTGGCCGCGTCCTGTGACTTCCGGCTGGCGTCCACCGCCGCGAGGTTCTCCCTGCCCGAGCTGCCCGCGCTCGCCGTCATCCCGGGCTCCGGCGGCGTCAGCCGGGTGACCAGGCTGGTCGGCCCGCACTGGGGCAAGTGGCTCGCGTTCGGGGAGGAGGTCGACGCCCACCACGCCCTGAACATCGGGCTCGTGCACGCCGTCTACCCGGCCGAGGAGTTCTCCGAGCGGGTGGGCGCCTTCGCCCGCAAGCTGGCCAGGCTGCCCTCGGAGGCGGCGGGCGTGGCGAAGGCGGCCGTCGACATCGCCGCGAGCGTCGACCGGCAGACGGCGCGCGACTTCGACCGCTTCGCCAACACCATCCTGTTGACGTCGGACGAGCACCGGGCGCTGACCCGGGCCTTCGAGACGCGCAAGAAGTCCGCTGAGTAGATCCGACGCCGAAGGGGTGCTGACGCTGGCAGCGTCAGCACCCCTTCGGCGTCGCCTGGGCGTTCCGGGTCAGCTGGCCTGGCCCAGGTAGGCGCGCTCGATCCGGCTCTCGTCGGCCGCGAGCTCCTTGGCGTCCCCCCGGAGCACGACGTCGCCGTGCGAGAGGACGATCGCCGTGTCGGAGACAGCGAGGGCGAGCGCCACGTGCTGCTCCACGAGGATGCAGGCGACGCCGGACTCGTCCGCCACCCACCGGATGACCGGCAGGAGAGACTCGACGATCACCGGGGCGAGTCCCATGCTGAGCTCGTCGATGAGCAGCACCTTCGGGTCCTGCATCAGCGCCCGGCCGATCGCCAGCATCTGCTGCTCGCCGCCGGAGAGGTTCCCGGCCGCCACCTTCATCCGGGGCCGCAGGCCGGGAAAGTGGTCGAGGACCTGGTCGACCGTCGTGCCGCCGCGGCGGGCGGCCAGCTTCAGGTTCTCGTGGGTGGTGAGGCCCTTGAACAGCGAGCGGTCGTCCGGCACGAGCACCAGCCCCGCGTTCACCGCGGAGCGCGCCGAGCCGGGCTTCACCGCCACCCCGCCGATCTCGACATGCCCCGCCAGCGGCGGCAGCAGGCCGGCGATCGTCATCAGCAGGGTGGTCTTGCCCGCCCCGTTCGGTCCGATCAGCGCGAGCACCTCACCGGCCTCGAGCGTGAGGTCGGCGCCGCGCACGACCGGCCGGCCGGCCGTGTAGCCGGCGTTCGTCCCGGCGCACCGCAAGGCGGCGGTCATCGCACCTCCTCCGCGTGCACGCGCTCCGCGTGCCCCTGCTCTGCCTGTTCCTGCCCCGTGTGTCCGTGCTCCGCGTGCCCGTGTTCTGTGTGCGCGTGGGTCGTGCCCAGGTAGGCACGGGTGACCTCCGGGTCGCGCTGGATCTCCGCCGGTGTGCCGACTACGACCACCTCCCCGAGGTTGAGCACCACGATCCGGTCGCACACGTCCAGGACGAGGCCCATGTCGTGGTCGACCATGACGATGGTGACGCCGGCGTCGCGGATGGCCCGCAGCCGCTCGCCCAGCCAGCGGCTCTCGGTCGTGTCCAGCCCGGCGGCCGGCTCGTCCAGCAGCACGATCGCCGGGCGCCCGGCCAGCGCGCGGGCGACGGAGACCAGCTGACGCTGTCCGACGGACAGCTCTCGCACCGGGGCGTCGGCCACCGTTTCGAGATGCAGGATGGCGAACAGGCGGTCGATGTCGACGTGCGACGGCGTGGCGCCGTCGCCCGACGAACGGTCCGCCATCGTGCCCGTCTGGACGTTCTCCCGGGCGCTGAGGTCGTCGTACAGCTCGATGCCCTGGAAGGTCCGGCCCAGGCCGCGCCGACTCCGCTGGTGGGGTCTGAGCCCGTCGAGCCGGCGGCCGAGGAACTCGATCGACCCGGTCGCGTCGGCATACCCGCTGATCGCGTCGATCAGGGTCGTCTTGCCGGCACCGTTCGGGCCGATGAGGCCGATGATCTCGCCGCGGTTGACGTCGAAACTCACGTCCTGGTTCGCGACGACGGCCCCGTAGCGCACGCCGACGCCGCTGACCCGCAGCAGCGGGCCCGCGGTGACCTCGTGGGGGCCGCGGCGCACCGACAGCTCGAAGGCGGCGGCCGCCGCGCCCCCGGCCGCCGCGTCCCCCGACGGCGTGGGGAGGGCGACCGGCGACCGGCGACCGAGCCTGGTGCGCAGCGCGCCCAGATGGTCGTGCACCGGCCCGACGATGCCCTCCGGGTTGAGGATGACGGTGAGCACCAGCAGGACGCCGCTGACGGTCGTGTAGTAATCGCCCAGGGCCACCGAGTCGCGGTGGAGGAGGAAGGCCGCCAGGGTCAGCACCCCGAGCACGCCGGACAGCGCCGGGATCAGCTTCGGCCGGGTCTCGGCGACGATCGCGAGGACGGGCAGCCCGACCAGCAGGACGTAGACACCCAGCGGCAGGCCCTTGTCGACCAGGGTGAAGATGATGCCGCCCGCGCCGATGAGCCCGGCGTTGATGCCGCCGGACACCGACGTGACACCGGCCAGGTAGGCGGTGGCGAACAGCGCGACGCAGCCCATCGCGGTGTACGAACTCGAGTCCGCCACAGTCTGCTGGTAGGCCAGCATGGCGCCGCCCAGCCCGGCGAGGAACCCGCCGATGGCGAAGGCGACGAGCTTCACCTGCGACACGGAGATGCCCGAGGCGGCGGCCGATCGTTCGTTGGCGCGCACCGCCAGCATCGCCGCCCCCAGCCGGCTGCGGCGCAGCAGCACCACGCCGCCGGCCACCAGCAGCAGGACGACCAGGCAGAACAGGCCGAACGTGAGGCGTGGGTAGCCGGCGCCGGCGCCGATCCCGAGATTGACGCCGAAGATGCTCGGGTCGTCGATCGGCGAGCCGTTGAACCCGCCGTTGAGGTCCTTGTTGGTGAACCACAGCTTCTCGAGCACCACCGCGAGCGCGAGCGTGGTGACCGCCACCGGCAGGCCGCGGATCCGCAGCGCCGGCAGGCCGACCACCACCCCCACGATCGTCGCGAAGACGGCGGCGAGCAGCGGCGCGACCGGGAACGGCACGTGCAGCTGGTGCTGGACGCGGGTCAGGGCGAACGCGCCGACGCCGGCCAGGGTCAGCTGCGCCAGCGAGATCTGGCCGCTGAAGCCGGTGACGACCACCTGGGACAACGCGATGATCGCCAGGACGATCGTGGTGATGATCGCCGCCCGGTGCGAACCGTGCGTCGCCGCCAGCGCGACGAACCCCACCGCGGCGATGGTCACCCCGGGCAGCACCATCGACCTCGGCCGCGGCGCCCGGCCGAGGGTCTGCTGCACGATCGAACCGCGCGAGGGCAGGGTCTGCCCCCGGAAGACCAGGAAGATCAGGATGACGGCGAGCGGGACGAGCTCGGCGAGGCCGGACGACGGCAGCCAGCTCTTGGTCTGCAGGTTCGTGGCCTCCGACTGCAGCATGCCGATGACGAGCCCGGCCGTGACCGCCGTACCGATCCTGGTGAAGTTCCCGACGAGCGCCGTCGCCAGCGCGGGGACGATGAACAGGGTGTAGGACACCGGGGTCAGCGGGACGATGGGCGCGATGAGGATGCCGCCGACCCCGGCGATCATGGTGCTCAGAGCCCAGTTGACCAGCGCGATGCGCTGCGGCGACAGCCCGGTGACCAGGGCACCCTTCTCGGACTCGGCCGCCGCGCGGGTGGCCAGGCCGAACCGGGTGAGCCGGAACCACAGGGTCAGCACGACCGCCATCACGACGATGATGCCGGCGAACCAGAGCCGGTCGCCGGGCACCCGCTGCCCGGCGACTGTGTAGATGCGCGTCGGCAGGATGGCCGCCACCGAGACCGCGGTCGTGCCCACCTGGACGGCGAGCAGGGCCTGCATGACGATCATCACGCCGATCGACGCGACGGCCTTCGCGACGGTGGGCGCCGCCCGCATCGGGCGGAAGACAGCCGCGTAGAGCAGCGCTCCCAGCACCGCGGCGACCACCAGCGAGAGGGCGAACGCCGCCGGGAAGCCCATCCCGTCGATCCCGAGATCGACGGTCGCGGTCAGGCCGGGGATCGGGTTGAGCAGTTTCCCCTGCCGCAGGAAGGCATAGGTGTAGGCGGTGTAGAGGGCGACCGCACCGGTGGCGAAATTGACCACACCCGAGCTGCGGTAGGTGAGGACCAGGCCGAGTCCGAGCGCCGCGTAGACGGCGCCATTACCGAGGCCGAGGATCAGGAAGACGAGGTCGGTGCTACCCATGCCGGTGCGGCCGCCCTTCTGGATGAGGCCTGGACTCAGTTGTCGACGGTCTCGGGCTGCGTGCCCTTGCCGTCCTTCACCGTCAGGACGATCTCGCCCGCGGAGCAGACCGTGGTCAGGCCGGGAAGCTGCTTGCCGTCGCAGGTGAAGGTGATGCCGGTACCGGCCGGCAGCGGGACGTCCTTGGCCTGCGCGAGGGCGGCGAGGATCGAGCCGCTGGTGACGGAGCCGGTCAGGTCGGCGGTGGCCCGGATCAGGCCGAGCATTCCCTGGTAACCGACCGGCGTGTAGCCCGAGATCGACGCCTTGGGCGCGTACTTGGCCATCACGGTCCGGTAGAGCTGCGCCTCGGGATCGTCGGTCTCGACCGAGGAGACGCCGAAGATTTTGGCACCTTCGATCGCGTCGCCCACGGCGTCGACCGTCGCCGGGTCGAGGCAGCCGGTGATGCCCAGCTTGGGAATGGTCGGGTTGACCACGCTGAGCGCCTGCAGCGCCGTCGTGCAGCCGGTGGAGTTGAAGATCAGGATCGCGGCGTCCGGCTTGCCGGCGAGGCCACTGGTCACCTGGGGCGTCGCGTCCGCCGTGCCGGGTGTGACCGGCACGACCGTGAACTCGACCCCGGCCGCCTTGAACGCGGGGACGCCGATCTTGGCCGCCCCGCCGGTCGCGGCCGGCACGTCGGTCACGAAGGCGGCGACCTTCTTGTAGCCCTGCTCGGCCGAGTACGTGGCCATCGCGGACAGGGTCGCGGCGAAGCCGCCCGTCCACATGAAGGCGTTCTTGCTGGTGAACTCGCCGCTGCTCGCCCCGGCCACCGACACGTACGGGATGCCGGCCTTGGTGATGATCGGCACGATGGACTCACCGAAGCCGGTCGTGGTGACCACGACGGCCGCGACCTTGTCCTCGACCATCTGGTTCGCGCACTTGACCGACGAGGCGACGTCCTCGAGGATCCCGCAGCGGTCGATCTCGATCGGGTGCCCGGCGATGCCGCCCAGATGGGCGTTGGCGTACTCGGCCGCCGCGACGGCGGCGTCGCCGATCTCGGGGTCGGACAACGCGGGACCGCCCTCGGTGTTCAGTAATCCGATCTTCACCGGGTCGCCGCTGGCGGCCTTGCCCGGGAAGTAGCTCGCGAGGGCGGCGGGAATGGCGGTGCTGGCGGTGGTCGGGCCCGAGCCACCGCTGTCCGACCCGCTGTCGCTCCCGCAGGCCGCCACGCCGAGCAGCGTCGCCGCGGCGAGGGCAGCCACCGCCCCGCGGCGGGTCGCCCGGGTCGCGAGTCTGTGTTCCATGTGGATCATGTGTCGTCCCGCTCCTGTAAGGCGGGCGACCGTGCACCCGCGCCAGTGATCAGCCCGCCCGAGAAGCAAGCAGGTAGATGATTGAACTAGATTAGTAGGCCACCGGCTAGATTTTGTCAATGATCTAACTAGGTGACCCGTTTCTGGTCGTTCCGCTCGTGACCTGTGCGTTCGGGTGCGATCGGTGCTCCGGCCGGGTGGGTGAGCGCGCTCCTGGAGGTCCTGGTCCGCAGGTGGGCGGCAGGACGGGGGAGCCCGGTGAGCGTCCGGCAGGGGCCCGCGGCGGGAGCGGGGCCGGAGCCCGGCGGAGGGCGAGGCGCGGACGATGGGCGGGGCACGAGTGCGGGGCAGGGCACAGGCGAGAGGTGCGGCTCGGGGGAGGTGCCGGGGTCAGCGCAGTCCGCCGTCGACCCGGATGAGTGATCCGGTGGTGTAGCTCGAGGCCGGGGAGGCCAGGTAGAGCGCGGTGGTGGCGATCTCCTCCGGGTTCCCGGCGCGGCCGGCCGCGTTCTTCCACGTCCGCTTGCTCTCGTCGGGCCAGTGCTTGGAGATGTCGGTGAGAAACGGCCCCGCGGAGATGGTGTTCACCCGGACGTTGGGCGCGAACTCCAGGGCGAGCACGGTGGTCAGCGCGTTGAGCGCCGCCTTCGCGCCGGCGTACGGCCCGAACCGGGGGGACGGGAACAGCGCGCCGCTGGACGAGATGTTGATGATGGAGCCCCCGTCGCCGTCGTGCATCCGCTGTCCGATCAGCGAGCTCAGCCGGAACGGGCCCTTGAAGTTAACCCCGATCACCTTGTCGAAGAGGTCCTCGGAGGTCAGCGCCGAGGACGGCGCCAGCGGCGACATGCCGGCGTTGTTGACGAGGACGTCGACCCGGCCGAAATGGCTGTAGGCCCGTTCGACGAGGCTGTCGCACTCGTCCCAGCGCCCGACATGGGCGGCGACCGGCAGGGCTTTCCGGCCGAGCGCCTCGACCTGCGCCGCCAGCTGCTCGCAGCTGTCGAGCTTGCGGCTGGCGATCACCACGTCGGCGCCGGCGCGGGCGAAGGCCAGCACCATCTCCCGGCCGAGGCCCCGGCTGCCGCCGGTGACCAGGACGATCTTGCCGGTGAGGTCGAACAGGTCGGCGGGTTGGCCGTCGGCGCTGGTCACAGTCCGAATTCCTGGAGAACGTCCGCATACCGCTCGCGGGCGGCGGCGCGCCGGGTCGGCAGGTGCTCGGTGGGGAAGAGGCCGGGCGCCGGGCGGTAGCCCTTCAGGACCTGCTTGGCGACGGTGGCCTTGTGCACCTCGGTGGGCCCGTCGGCGAGGGCGAGCTGCGGCACGCCGGCCCACCAGGCGCCGAGCGGGGTTTCGTGGGTGGTGCCCAGCGAGCCGTGCAGGTGCAGTGCCCGCTGGATGATGTCGTGCTGTACCTGCGCCAGGGCGACCTTGCACATCGCGATGTGGGTGCGGGCCGCCCCGTGCGGCTGGTTGTCGATGATCCACGCCGTCTGCAGGACGAGCAGCCGGAACTGCTGGAGCTGGATCGCCGAGTCGGCGACGAAGCCCTGCACGAACTGGTGCTCGGCGAGGACCTTGCCCTGCGTGTGCCGCGACAGCGCCCGCTCGCACAGCATGTCGAAGGCCCGCTGGCACTTGCCCACGACCCGCATGGCGTGGTGGACGCGGCCGCCGCCGAGCCGGGCCTGGGCGACCTTGAAGCCCTCGCCCGGCGCGCCGAGCATGGCGTCCAACGGGACCCGCACCCGGTTGTAGCGGATGTAGCCGTGGATGCCCTCGTCGAAGTCGTCCCGCTCGTTGATGGTGCCGACGTTGCGCAGGATCTCGATGCCGGGCGTCTCGGCGGGCACCACGAGCATGGACATCCGCCGGTGCGGGGCGGCGTCGAGGTCGGTGACCGCCATGACGATCAAAAAAGCCGCGTAGCGGGCGTTCGAGGAGAACCACTTCTCGCCCTCGATGACCCATTCGTCGCCGTCCCGGGTCGCCGTGCAGGCGAACTCCTTGGGGTCGGCGCCACCCTGCGGCTCGGTCATCGAGAAGCAGGAGACGATCTCGCCGTCGAGCAGCGGCTGCAGGTAGCGCTGCTTCTGCTCCGGCGTGCCGAACATCGCGAGGATCTCGGCGTTACCGGTGTCGGGAGCCGCCGTGCCGAAGACGGTGGGCGCCCAGTAGGAGCGGCCGAGGATCTCGTTCATCAGCGCGAGCTTCATCTGGCCGAAGCCGTGGCCGCCCAGCTCCGGTCCCAGGTGACAGGCCCACAGCCCCTGCTCGCGAACCTGCGCCTGCAGCGGCTTCAGGATGGCCCGCGACGCCTTGTTGTGGACGTCGTACGGATCGCCCCCGTGCGGGAAGAGCAGGTCGAGGGGTTCGCACTCCTCGCGGACGAATCGTGCCATCCAGTCCAGCTTCTCCTGGAACTCAGGCTCGGTCGAGAAATCCCACATGCGTCGCTCCGCGGTCGGTCGAGGCCGTCGAGGCCCTGGAATATCGAGGCCCTGGAATTCGGATGACCCGCTCCCGACGGCTGGCGGGGCCGACGGCGGCGGGCAGGTTCGCGGCGGGTCCGGGCCGCAGGGAGGTCGCTTCAGGTGCCGAGGTGTGACCGGTCCCCGGCCGGCCGCCGGTCGGGGGCGGATCCGACCTCGACGCCGCGGGCCTGCGCCAGCAGCGAGACCACCCGCTCGTAGTGCTCGGCGGGTGCGCCGAACAGCACCTCGTCGACCTTCACCCGGCGCAGGTACAGGTGCAGGTCGTGCTCCCAGGTGAAGCCGATGCCGCCGTGCGCCTGGAGCGCCTCGCCGGCGAGTGCGCTCATCCCCTCGGCGGTGAACGCCTTGGCCGCGCTCGCTGCCAGATCACCGTCGTCGGTCCCGGCGTCCAGCGTCATCGCGGCGTAGTAGGTCGCGGCGCGGGCGCCCTTGACGAGCGTGAGCATGTCCGTGACCTTGTGCTTGACCGACTGGAAGCTTCCGAGTGGCCGGCCGAACTGCTCGCGCACCAGAACGTGCTCGACGGTCATCTCGAGCAGCCGTTCCCCGGCGCCGAGGGCGTCCGCGGCGGTGAGGACGCCTGCCGCGGCCACCAGCCACCGCACCTGCGCGGGCCCGCTCGCGGCGACGTGGGTCGCGGGTACCCGGATGCCGGTGAGAGCCACGTCGTACCAGCCGCGCGTCTCGTCGAGCGTGCGGCGGCGGCGGGTGCCGCCGGGCGGCGTCGGCACCAGGACGGCGGCGGGACCGTCGTCCGTCGAGGCGGTCACGAGCAGCCAGTCGACGGCCGCGGCGGCCTGGACCGCCGTCACGTGGCCGTCGAGAACCAGTGCGTCGCCGTCGCGTACCGCGCGCACCGTGCCGTGGTGGGCGAGGCTGGCCCGCGCCTGGCCGTTGGCCAGCGCGGCCGCCACCGGGCCGAGCTCGGGGTGTCCGGACCGGGCCGCGGTGAGCGCCACCAGCGCGGTCTCGACGACCGGGCCGGGGGCGACCGCGCGGCCGATCTCCTCGGCGACCAGGCTCAGCTCGACCAGCCCCTGGGCGGAGCCGCCCAGCTGTTCGGGCGCCGCGAGGCCGGTCCAGCCGAGCTCCACGCCGTGCTGCCACAGCTTGTCGTCGAGGTCGCCGCCGGAGCCGACGAGCGAACGCACCCGGGCGGGAGGGCAGTGGGTGGACAGCATCGTTCGAGACACCTCGCGGAGCATCGCCTGCTCCTCGGTGAGTTCGAAGTCCACTGGGCAGTCGCCCTCCTCGTCGCTGGACGCGCCGGACCGTCACGGGAGGCGGCGACGTGCGCGATATAGACAGATAATCTAATTATTAGTCTTCGCTGGCAAGGGGACCTGGTGACGCAGACCCAGGGGAGGGATCCAGCCGCTCACGCGAGCCGGGCGATCTCGACCTCGAGGAGCTCGTCGAGCGTGTCGGCCGGAGGTGCGGGGAGCGTGACCGGGGCCTCGCGGGTCGGCAGCAGCACGACGGCCGTCCCCGGCGTCGTCGTCTCACCGCGCTGGTTCTGGCAGCTCAGCTCGAGGTGCACCTCGTTGCGGCCGTCCACCTGCACCTTGTCGACGACCCGCCCGCGCACCCAGGTGGTGTCGCCGACGTAGTTGAACCGGCGGTGTTCGCAGCGCAGCCTGAACAGCCAGCCGTCGTCGCCCATCCAGTCGGTCAGTGCGTGCGTCAGCCAGGTCTCCCGCATGGCGCCGTAGTCGTAGCTCATCGGCAGCCCGAGTTCGGCGGCGCGCTCGGGCTCCCAGTGCAGTCGCTGCACGGTGTCGGGGATGTTGCGGGAGTTCGGCGGGTACAGCCCCGGCGCCTTCCTGCGGATCCTGCGTGAGATCCCGTACGCGCCGGGCGGGGTGAGCTGCATGCCCCAGCCGACGTGCCAGACGACGATGTCGGTGACGACGAGCGGGCCCTTGACCCGCGGCTGGATCTCCTCGCCGATCTCGACGTCCTCGAAATAGCGGGTCACGGCGCCGCGACGGGTCTCGCGGTCGTAGGCCGCGTCGATCTCGGCGAGCTGGGAGTCGGAGTAGGGCGAGAAGTCGACCGGTGGCTTGGCCGACGACCGCTGCCGGCTGGTGTGGCGTTCGGCGTTGATCCAGGTGCCCCGCTGGACGGCCACGATCTCACCCGCGCCGTTGGCGAACAGGAAGTCGTTGGTCACGTGAGCCGACCGGCCTCCGAAGCTGCTCCGCTTGTCCTGGACGCCGACCTGCGCCCGGATCATCCGGCACAGGTCGCCGGCCCGCAGCGGCCGGTAGTACTCGAACTCCATGGCCGCCTGGTACGAGCCCAGGCCGGCGAAGGGGTCGCCCTTCAGTAGCTGCTTCTGCTCCGGCGTCGGGTCCGGTGCGGCGTTCTCGCCCATGCAGTAGAGGAAGTTCGGGGGAGCGATCAGCCCGCCCCAGCGGGTGGTGCGGCCGTAGTCGCGCTCGCAGTAGAGCGGGTTGTCGTCGCCGTAGCCGTAGGCGAAATGGCGGGTGGCGTCGACGTGCACCTCGGTGATGTGCGGCGGGCGCAGGCGCTGCGGCACCCCGGTCCGTCGCCGCGCCCGTTCGAACGCCTCGTCGGTGAGGACGCCGTAGGCCGAGGTCTGCTGTGTGGTCATACCCGTTCTCCTCTTCTCCCGTCGCGTCGGTCGAGTCCTCGAGCTCCCGCGCCCGTCGCGCCCGTCGAGGTGCGCGGCGTCGTCGCGGCCGCCGTTGTGGCCCCGGCGCGCCTGTCAGGTCGCGGTGGGCCGGCGGGCGAAGATCTGTTCCCGGACGAGGGCGCGGCTCACCTTCAGCGACGGGGTACGCGGCAGCGCGTCGACGATCGCGAGGTCGACCGGCCGCTGGTAGCGCGTCAACCGGGCCGAGAGGAACTCCATCAGCTCCGCCTCCGTCGCGGGCGCGCTCAGCGTGACCGCGACCACCGGGACCTCACCCAGCCGCGGGTCGGCGAGCCCCACGGCCGAGGCCTCGTCGACCGCCGGGTGCTGGGCCAGGGCCTCCTCGATCACGCTCGGCGGGATCTTGAAGCCGCCGCGGCTGATCGCGTCGTCGGCCCGGCCGTGGATGAACAGGAAGCCGTCGTCGTCGATCGAGGCCAGGTCGGTGGTGCGGATCCAGGCACCACCGTCGTCGGACAGTTGTCCCCCGCGCGCCTCGAGCAGCCCGACCACGCCCGGCGCGAGAACCGTCGCGCTGTCGCGATCCACCACCCGCAGGTCGATGCCGTCGTACGCGCGCCCGACGCTGCCTCGCTTGCGAGTGCCCCATTCCCGCTTGTCGTCGATGGTCCAGCCGGCGATCGCGCCGGCGAACTCGGTGGCGCCGTAGGTGCCGAGGACCGGGACCCCGTAGCGGTCTTCGAAGGCGTCGGCGAGTTCGGCGGGCAGGGGCGCGGTCCCCGAACCGACGGCGAAGACGTTCTCGAAGACGTCCCGAGGCAGGTCGGCGTTGAGCACCATGCGCATGGCGGTCGGGGCGAGGCGGACATAGCCCGGCCGGTGGCGGCGGACGAGCTCGGCCCAGGCCTGGACCTCGAACTTCTCGAGCAGGGCGATGCTCCTGCCCTCCATCGCGTGGGCGATCGCGAAGTAGAGGCCGCTGATGTGGGCGAGCGAAGCCCAGAGGATGGCGGTCCGCCGGTGCAGGCGAAGCTCCCGGCCCTCGTCGACGGGGGTTCCCGCGGCGCGGAACGCCGCGGCCATCCGCTGGTAGGTGAGCTCGACGCGCTTGGGCCGGCCGGTGGTGCCGCTGGTCATCATGAGGACGGCGACGTCGGCGGCGGGCTTGTACGCGGGGGACGACGGGGCCGGCATCGGGTGCCGGACGAACGCCCGGCCGGGGCCGGTGCACAGCGCGATCGCGCCGACAGCCGCCGTGGCCTCGACCATCGCGGCGCGGGCCCAGTCCTCCTCATCGGCGACCACCACGTCGGGTGCCAGATCGACGATGTCCTCGGCCAGGCCGGTGTCCCCGAGGTGCGGGCTCAACGTCACGACCGTCCGGCCGGTGGCGATGGTGGCGATCACGGAGCACAGCTGGCCGGGACGGTTGCGCAGCACGATCCCGATCTGCCGGGCCCGCGGGTACTCGGCCAGCAGCGCGTCCAGATCGGTGATGGCGTCGGCGTAGTAGGACCAGGGAAAGGTGCGGTCACCGAAGGTCAGCGCGGTCGCGGCGGGGTCGAGCGCCAGCACGCCGAAGATCCGCCGGGCGATCAGGCTGCGGGCGCTGTCTCCGACGGACGACGCCGAGTCATGCGTGCTCATGCGGGCCTTTCCGGATGGTCGATTCCGTGGCGAGCGGGCGGTACCGCGCCATGACCGAGGCGGTCCAATCCGTTCACCGTACGCTATAGGTGTAATAAGATAACTGATAGGTCGGTTGCCGGCGAGTGCCGGCCGCCGCCCGGCCGCCCTCGGCGATCTTGTGGTGGCGGTGCGGGCCTCGGTGCGGGCCTCGAGGGCGGCCACGTTGACAGGCGGAGAGTCGCCTCCTAGCTTGTTCTCTCAGTTGAATTATGTTCAACCTATTGAACTCAATGAAGGGGGTTGCCGTGCGGGACGCCGTCATCGTCGAAGCGGTACGGACGCCGATCGGTCGGCGCAACGGCACGCTGCGAGGCGTTCACCCGGTCGATCTGGCCTCGGATGTGCTCCGGACGCTCACCGAGCGCGCACAGGTCGCACCCGAGCTCATCGACGACGTCATCTTCGGGTGCGTCACCCAGATCGGCGATCAGTCGACAAACGTCGCCCGCCTGGCCGTGCTGGCCGCCGGCTGGCCGGAAAGCGTTCCCGGCGTGACGCTGGACCGGGCCTGCGGCTCGAGTCAGCAGGCGCTCCACTTCGCCGCGGCCGGGGTGATGGCGGGCCAGTACGACCTCGTCGTCGCCGGCGGCGTCGAGTCGATGAGCCGGGTGCCGCTGGGCTCGGCCCGGGCCGTCGGCGAGCCGTTCGGCCCCCGGGTGCGCGCGCGCTACCAGCGGGACAGCTTCAGCCAGGGTCTCGGCGCCGAGGAGATCGCGCACCGGTGGGGCCTGTCCCGGACCCGGCTCGACGAGTTCGCCCTGGAGTCGCACCACCGCGCGATGGCGGCCGCCGACTCGGGCGCGTTCGACGCGCAGCTCGTTCCCGTCGAGGGACCGGACGGCGTCCTCACCGCCGACGAGGGAGTGCGGCGGGAGACGACGCTCGAGAAGCTCGGTGCGCTGAAGCCCGCGTTCCGCGAGGACGGGGTGATCCACGCGGGCAACAGTTCCCAGATCTCCGACGGCAGCGCGGCACTACTGATCACGACCAGCGAACGGGCGGCCGAGCTGGGCCTGCGACCGCTCGCGCGCTTCCATGCCGGTACGGTCGCCGGTGACGATCCGGTGATCATGTTGACCGCTCCGATCCCCGCGACGGAGAAGGTCCTGAAGCGGGCGGGGCTCACGATCGCCGACATCGGCGTGTACGAGGTGAACGAGGCGTTCGCGAGCGTCCCGCTCGCCTGGGAGATCGAGACGGGCGCCGACCACGCCCGGCTGAACCCGCTCGGGGGCGCGATCGCGGTGGGCCACCCGCTCGGCGCCTCGGGCGCGATCCTGATGACCCGCATGATCCACCACATGCGTGACCACGGCGTCCGCTACGGCCTGCAGACCATGTGCGAGGCCGGCGGTATGGCCAACGCGACCGTCATCGAGCTGATCGATGCCTGACGCCGGGCCAGACCCGGGCCGCGGCATCGACGGTTTCTCCCGCCCGTCGCCCCGAGGAGCGTCATGAACCTGAAGTCCGTCCCGGCATTCGTCACCGGCGGCTCGTCCGGCCTGGGCCTGGCGACCGCGCGACGGCTGGCCGCCGCGGGAGCGGAGGTCGCGATCGCCGATCTCAACCCGCCGGGAGAGGGCGTCCTCGCCGCGCTCGGTGACCGGGCCGTGTACATCGAGACCGACGTCGCCGACGAGGCCTCGGTGAACCACGCCCTGGACGTGGCCCAGCAGGCGCACGGCACGTTGCGCGCGGTCGTGCACTGTGCCGGCCGTGGCGGAGACCGCGTCCGCATCCTCGACCGGGACGACCGGCCGGGTGCCCTGGACACCTTCGCCGAGGTCGTGCGGGTGAACCTGATCGGCACCTACAACGTGCTGCGCCTGGCGGCCGCGCGGATCGCCGCGGGCGAGATCGTCGACGGCGAGCGTGGCGCCGTCGTGCTGACGGCCTCGGTCGCCGCGTTCGACGGCCAGATCGGGCAGACATCCTACACCGCGTCGAAGGCGGGTGTGCACGGAATCACGCTCGTGGCCGCGCGCGACCTGGCCAGCCGGCAGATCCGCGTCAACACGATCGCGCCCGGCGTCTTCGACACCCCGATGCTGGCCCGGCTGCGCGCGGACATCCGCGAGGCGCTCGAGCGCACCGTGCCTCATCCCAGTCGGCTCGGCTCACCCGAGGACTACGCCCACATGGCGATCAGCCTGCTCGAGAACCCGTATGTGAACGGCGAGACCGTCCGGCTGGACGGGGCCATCCGGATGGCCCCTCGCTGAACCGTCCCGTCCGCCGGCCGCCGGCGAAACCCGCCTGAACGTCCGTCCGAAACGGGTCCGGCGGCCGGCGCGCCGGCCGGGTCAGGAGAACAGCTCGACGACGGACTTGTTCCTGAGGTCGTCCTTGAGCAGGTACTGGGCCGCGGCCTCCATGTGCGAGCGCCAGTGCCGCTCCGCCATGTCGGCGTTCCTGTTCCGGATCAGGCTGATGAACCTCTCGTACGAGCGGATCACCCGCTGGAAGCGCTCCGGCGTGTCGTTCTCGTCGTAGCGCTGGACCCGCGTGCGGATGTGCGTCGCCACGATGTCCTGCAGGACCGCGCCCTGGACCGCCAGGGTCCTGTTGCCCGAGCGCTGCAGGATCAGTTCGTGGAAGCGGTAGGTCAGTGACGACCAGACGTCGGGGTCCGGCACGAACGTCCCGTGCTTGGCGACCTCGGCCTTCAGCGCCTCGACCACCTCGGTCAGATCGGCGATGTCCTGGTCCTCGCGCCGCTGCGCGAGCAGCCGCGCACAGGCGGGCTCGGAGACCATCCGGGCCTGGTAGACGTCGTCGATCGTCGTCCCCTGGATCTGCAGCTGCAGCCCGACGGCTCGGGCGGCGACCGAAAGGTCCGGCGTGGTCACCTGCGCCCCACCGCGGCTCCCCCGGCGGACACTGATGAGCGACTCGGCCTCGAGGATGCGGAACGCCTCGCGCAAGGTCGGCCGCGACACACCGAACTGCTCCATCAACTGGGTCTCGGGCGGCAGGGTCTGCCCGGTCCGCAACTCGCCCCGCACCACCTGACCTCGCAGGTGAGTCGCAATGATCTCGGCGGTCTTCGGGGCGCGCACGATCATGCCGACCTGCGCAGTGGAGCTTCTCGAGCCGCTCACGCACGCTCCAAATCGTCAGCTGGGTATGAATAGAATAGCCGGTGCTCTGATTGATGTCGGATTCGCGGCGTATTGTCCATGTTGCGGATGGTGATGTAGTTAGCTTGTTAAGCTAAGTTAGCGTTAATGGTAGCGTGAGTTGCGCCCGAGCCTCGGATGGGGGGCGCGGTGGCCGCCTCGGAACCGGGCCCCGCGGATCTCCCGCCCCTCGTCGAGCATCCACTGGTGAGGTTTCGGGTGCTGAGGGTCACCGCCTGTGCGCTGTCACCGGCCGGTTCCGTCAGCCCGTCTCACCGCGGCACGCCGGGTGCCCATCGTGGCCGGCTCGCGGGACCCGTCGGACTGCCGCCCTGCCGGCCGGCTCAGTACCCGCTGGCGCTCGGTCGGCCCTGGGCGCCGTCCACGGCGACGGTGGCTCCGTTCACCCAGCTGGCCCGGGGCGAGAGCAGGAAAGTGACCACGTCCGCCACCTCGTCGACGGTGCCCAGCCGGCGGGCGGGGAAGTCTCGCTGGACGAACTCGTCGAACGCGTCCGGGTGCCGCCGGGAGTACAGCTCCCACCCGCCGCCGGGGAAGAGGACGGATCCCGGGCTCACCGCGTTGACGCGGATATTGAGCGGGCCCAGCTCCCGGGCGAAGGCCGAGGCCAGGTAGTTCTCGGCGGCCTTGGCCGCCCCGTACTGCGCCTGCGGCGACGGCTTCGACGCGGAGATCGACGAGACGATGACGACCGCGCCGCCGCCGTTGTCCCGCATGTGTGGGACGGCGGTGCGGATCGCCCGGACGGCGTGCCCGGTGTTGAGCTCGAACGTCCGGGACCAGTCGTCGGGGGTGGAGTCGAGCAGGCTCCCGCCGACGGTGCCGCCGACGTTCGCGACCAGCAGGCCGACGCCGCCGAGGGCCTCGGCGGCGGTATCGACGAAGCGTTCGACCTCGCCCGGTCCGGTCACGTCGGCGACGACGCCGACGACGTCGGAGTCGGCCCGTCCGAGGCCGGCTGTCGCCGCCGCGAGCGTGTCGGGATCGCGTCCGCAGATTCCCACCCGGCAGCCCTCAGCCGACAGGCGGGAGGCGATCGCGTACCCGATGCCGCGCGAGCCTCCGGTGACGAGCGCGACCCTGCCGTTCAGATGAAGATCCACTGGAGTCCGTCCGTCTCACGCTGTCGTCGGGGCATCTTCAGGCCGGACGCGTTCCTCTCACCCGGTCGCGGTCGCCGCCGGGGCGCGGCTGGCGAGCTCGTCGGCGAACGCCTGGATGCAGGCGGCGAGCTGCCCGGCGGAGAGCTGGCCCGGTGGACGTCCGCACTGGTCCGCGGGCGGCTGGGTCCGCTCCGGTGCCGGGGTCGCGGTGCCCCCGCCCGACGGCGGCGTCGGGGTGCCCCGGGCGGCCAGCGCGACCAGTTCGGTCGGGATCCGGTTCGAATAGCTGATGGAGATCCGGTAGACGACCCGGCCGTTGATCTCGACGTAGCCCTGCCACACGTCGTCGTGCAGGGGGAGGAACTCGACGATCTTTCCGCCGGAACTCACCAGCCCGGGGTCGGCGCGGGCGAGGTACTCGACCGCGGCCGCGACCAGTTGGTCGATGTTGACGATACGACGATCGTCGTCGTCGAGGACGAAGACCGACAGCGGGTTGAGCTCACCCGCGTTCACCGTGTCCGCCGGGACCAGCTCGTACGCGACGAACCGCTGGGAGTCGCTCGCGCGGGGCGCCGCCGGGGTCACCCAGTAGAGCCGGCCGTCGTCGACGCTGCGCAGCAGGTAGTCCGCGTGGTTGCCTTCCTGGTTCGTGGAGTCGCCGGGGACGAAGCCGAAGTTCGCCCGGTCCATCAGCCCGCGCCCCCCGGCCCACCGCACCGAGTCGCGCTGCGCCTCCACGAGCGAGTCGGGGTAGACGGGACCGGGCAGCTCACCCGGACGGACGGACCGCCGGTGCTCGAGGATCGCGCCGCCGGACGGCGAGCCGCGGACGATCACAATCCCGCCGGTGGTCATGACCGTCCGGTGCTTGTAATGGATCTGCTCCTGGACCGGCAGGACGATGACCGGCTCGGTGCCGCGGCAGTAGCCCCAGGCGTCGTCGATCTCGAAGAACAGTCGTGGAAAGCGGTCGTTCAGCAGATTCGGCAGGCTGTTGCCCAGTTCGCCGGCGAAAGCCCGGTCGATGCGATGGTCGCCGCTGAAACGGCATTCCGTCGGAGCCTCGGTCCCGCCGGTCCATTCCACCACGCCGTCCAGCGGGGTGGCGCGGCCGGCGCCGTCCCGGATCCCGGACCAGCGGGGCCCGCCGTCGTTCCCGTCACCGCCGTTGAGGTAGGTGAGGGTGTCCTCCATCAGGGAGACGTTCCCCGCGCCCCCCGAGCTCCGGGTCATCACGAAGCGGGCCCCGTCGAGCGAGCCCAGCCGCGGCTCCCAGCCGTCGCTCGGCAGGGTCCCCTCCCGGATGCAGACCGGCACGTCGTCGCCGGCCGGTTCCAGCAGGTCGCAGCGGTCGCCGTCGCCGACCGGGTTCCCGTCGAGGAGAACGGCGACACCGGCCGGCGGCTCGTCGACATCCGGGACGACGATCGTGGTCGCCGCCGAGTAGAAACGGCCCAGGTCCTTGTCGTTGTCCCAGACGGCCCGGACGAACATCACGACGGCGGTGGCGGCGAGGGCGACAGCCAGGACCGCGATGACGGTCGACATCCCGGGCGCGTCCTCCCGGTACACCCCGGTCAGGACCGCGCTGCCCACCGCCCCGATGAGGACGTACAGCCAGCGCTGCCCGGAATCGACCGCGTACCAACTGTCGAGCCAGCTCCACAGGCCGAGATGAAGCGGGCCGATTCCCGCCAGGAAAAGGCTGATGAAGGCCCACCAGACGAACACCGCCAGCGGGATCCACAGCCACCAGGCGGCCAGTGCCGCGACGAGCCGCCAGGCTCCGCCGCCCCTGGTGTAACGGGCGCGGGTGCGGGGCATCAGGCCTCCTACGCGCGGACGTCGCCGGGACCGGGACATCGCCCGATCAGCCAGCCGACGATATCGCCCTCGATGCCACTTCAACAGGAGATCCACGTTCGATCCGTGATTTCCTTCATATTGGGGGCGTTGGCCTCAAACGGTCCGGTCGACCTCCCGCGGCCTCATCCGTTTCGCCTTCGCCGGCTCATTCGCCTCGCCCGCCCTGCCCGCTGATGCGTGCGCCGACCAGATCCTCGCCGAGGCGGCCGTGGCCTCCCGGTTCGCGGGCGGCGTCCGGACCGCGGGTGGGACCCGGCTCACCGGCGACGTCCGACGCGCCGGCGCTGTCGGGCCCGGCGGCGCTGTCGGGCCTGGTGGTGACGACGGGCCCGGTGGTGACGACGGGCCTGGTGGCGCTGTCGGGCCCGGTGGTGACGACGAGCCCGGCCGGGCTGCCCGCGCCCGAGCCGCTGAGGATGTCGTCCCGCAGCCGGGCGAGGGTGCGCGCCATCGCCTTCGGCGTGCTGGTGTCGCGGCCGCTCAGCCGCTCGAACACCATGACGGGCGGCGCGCCGGAGAGCTCGAACGTCTGGCGGAGCCGGGTGCCCGCGGCGGCCGGGGCCAGCTCGAAGCGCCACAGCGTGCTGTCCGGCCTGGTCGCGGTGCGTACGGTGCGGTAGGCGAAGGCCACGCCCGGCTCGGCGGTGACGATCTCGCACTCCCGGCTCCAGCGGGCACCCCGGAAGCGGTTCCAGCCGCGGAAACGGGCACCCGGCAGCGGCTCGGCCGCCCCGTCGAGCCACGCGCAGCGGTAGCACTCCGGGCTGTGGCGAGCCATTCGGACGACGTCCGTGACCGCCTCGTACACCTGCTCCGGGGTGGCTTCGATGACGATCTCGGCCTGTCCTCGCAGGGTGACCGGCCCGGGGCTCGTGACGGTGACGCCGTAGGCGGCGCGGACGCGGCGCCGGTAACCGCGGCGGGTGAGGGCCAGCAGCGCTGGGAGGACCGGCCCGAGCTGGCCGGCGACCTCGGCCATCCGGGCCGGGTCGGCCGCGTCGAGCCACGGCAGCGCGAACCCGAGCCGGATCCTGCTCCCGCGCTGCATCCGCTTCTCCATGGCGACCAGTTCGTCGTCCGGTACCCGCTCGATCAGGATCGGCACGACGACGGACTCCTCGGCGGTCAGGTGCTCGTCCATCAGGGTCAGCAGGGTGGCGCAGGCCGTGGCGAACTCGGCGGCGGCGCCGGGCGCGGTGAGGCGGGCGAGTGCCGTGCGGACCCGTTCCATCGGCGGGTCCAGCAGGTCGTGGTCGCTGCCGAGTCCGTCCAGGAGGTCGAGCCCGTCCACGCGCTCGAAGGGGCCGGCGAACCGCCGCAGCAGCGGCCACAGGTGCATGTCCTCGCCGACGTGGTGATGGTGGATCACGTCGACGACCTCGTCGAGGTGCGCCCGCAGCGCGGCGAGCTGGGCCGGTCCGGCGTGGCGGCGGCCGGCGGCCAGCTCCGTGGCGAAGTCGGCCAGGCGGCGCGTCTCCACGCGGATGGCCTCGTGAATCAGCAGGTAGGCGGTGGCGCTGGCCATCGGAGGTGCTCCCTTCCCTATGATCGATGCAGCGTGACAGTATTGGACCCAGTCATGATGGAGTGAAATTGGTCGGCAGGACGACTCGCGCCTACCACTCGCCGCTGCGGGCCGCCCAGGCCCAGGCCACCCGCGCGGCGATCCTGGACGCCGCGGTCGTGGTCTTCGGCGCGCACGGTTACGCCGGTACCACGATGCGCGCCATCGCGGCGGAGGCCGGCGTCGCGGTCGAGTCGGTCTACGCGCTGGCGGGCAAGGCGCGTCTGCTGGAGCTGGCGTTGGAACGCGCGGTGACCGGGGGAGGGGACGCGGACCGGGCTGATCGTCCCCTCGCCGAGCAGGCCGACTTCCGGGCGGCGCTGGACGCGCCCGACCAGCGTGAGCAACTACGTCTGTTCGGGCTGATGAGCATCGGCCCGGCCCGTCGTGTGGCGGCGATCAGCCGGGCGTTCATGCAGGCCAGCGCGGTCGACGAGGCTCTCGGGAAACGTTGGCGGGAGCAGGAGGAACGCCGCTACGCCGACATGCGGGGGTTCGTCGCCGCGGTGGCGGCCCGGGGGCCGCTGCGGCCCGGGCTGACCGTCGACACCGCCGCCCGCGACGTCTGGTCGACCCTCAACTGGTACACGGTCTGGCTCCTGCTGGAGGAGCACCACCTCGACGACCGCGCGCCTGACGACCGCGCGCCTGACGGTCGCGGGCTCGACGACCACGCCTTCGCCCGCTGGATCGAGCGCACCCTCACGGCGCTGCTGCTGCCCGGCTGACCCAGCCTGCCCGACCGAGGCGTCCCGTCGACGTCATGCTGGTACACAGACAATGTTCAGGTACTGCTCAGGTATGCGGCCTAACGTGCGGTTATGGCGTCTGGGTCCGAGTCCGGAGCGGCCACCGGGCGCGTGTTCGGGCCGCGCGGTACCAAGATCCTGCTGCCGGTCTGCTGTGCCGCCATCGCCGTGCTCGCCGTGGCGGTCGGGGTGCTCGCGGCCCGGCCCGGCGGGAGTCCGGGCGCGCGGGGCGCCGGAACTCCGGCGGTCACGGCGAGCCCCACCCCGACCGGACCCCCCAGCGTCACGGACATCTACCAGCGGGTCGGGCCCTCGGTGGTGGTGGTGCGGACCGGCGGCGGGTCGCTCGGCTCCGGGGTCGTCGCGGCGAACGACGGCACGGTCCTCACCGCCAACCACGTCATCGCGGACGGCGGGCCCATCAGCCTCACCTTCTCCGACGGAACCACCTCCACCGCCACGGTCGCCTCGGCGGACCCGGGCACCGACATCGCGACACTCACCCCCGCGACCCTGCCGCAGCCGGTCGTGCCGGCGACGCTCGGCGGCCGGGTCGAGGTCGGCGGCGAGGTGGTCGCCGTCGGCAACCCGCTCGGCCTGACCTACAGCGTCTCCTCCGGTGTCATCTCCGGCGTCGGCCGCACCGCGACCACGGACACCGGCCGGCTGTCCAACCTGATCCAGTTCGACGCCTCGGTGAACGCCGGCAGCTCCGGGGGCCCGCTGCTCGACGCGGACGGCCTGGTCGTCGGAATCGTCGTCTCCATCGCCGACCCCGGTTCGGACGACGCCTTCGCCGGTATCGGTTTCGCCGTGCCCATCGGCAGCGCCCTCGGTGGTGGCGGTGACGGTACCGGCGGGGGCCGCGGGCCGCAGATCTGACGTCACGAAAGGTATCGACGTAACGATGACACAGGACGCCACTGTCGGCAGCCCGCGTGGGAGGACCGCGACGCCCGCGGCCACCACCGCCGTGGCCAGTCCGCTCGAGCAGGTGCTGTTCGAGGTGAAACGCACGATCGTCGGGCAGGACGTGCTGCTGGAGCGGATGGCGGTCGGTCTGCTCTCCGGCGGCCATCTGCTCGTCGAGGGCGTGCCGGGGCTGGCCAAGACGCTGGCCGTGAAGTCGCTGGCCGTCGCGATCGGGGGGCAGTTCCAGCGCATCCAGTTCACCCCGGACCTGCTGCCCGCCGACCTGGTCGGCACCCGCGTCTACCGCCAGCACACCGGCGAGTTCGAGACGACGCTCGGCCCGGTCTTCGCCAACCTGCTGCTGGCCGACGAGATCAACCGGGCCCCGGCGAAGGTGCAGAGCGCGCTGCTGGAGGTGATGCAGGAGCGGCAGGTGACCATCGGGCGCGAGACCTTCCAGGTTCCCGACCCGTTCCTGGTGATGGCGACCCAGAACCCGATCGAGTCCGAGGGCACCTATCCGCTGCCGGAGGCCCAGGTCGACCGCTTCATGATGAAGGTCGTCGTGCGCTACCCGGCCCCGGTGGAGGAGCATGCCATCGTCGACCGGGCGCTGCGGCCGCCCGCGCCGACCCAGGCGATCCTGACGCCCGAGGACCTGGTGCGGATGCGGGCCGGCGTCCAGGCGGTGTACGTCGACCCGGCTGTCGTCGACTACGCGGTACGGCTCGTCGCGGCCACCCGCTCGCCGGGGACGGTGGGCCTGGGCACGCTCGACCGCTACGTCACCTACGGCGCCAGCCCGCGCGGGTCCATCGCCCTGGTGCTGAGCGCCCGGGCGCTGGCCTTCCTGCGCGGGCGGGAGTACGTCGTCCCGCAGGACCTGTACGAGCTCGCCCCGGACGTGCTGCGCCACCGGGTCGTGCTGTCGTACGAGGCGCTGGCCGACGACGTCGCCCCCGACACCGTCATCGCCGGGGTGCTGCGGGCCGTGCGGATGCCCGAGGTCCCGCTGCGGGAGCGGTGATGGCGAGCGCGTCCGACCGGCTGCTGCTCCAGCTGGAATGGCGGGTGGTGCGCCGTCTCGACGGGCGGATCCTCGGTGCCCACCGCACGACCCACCACGGGTCGGGCCTCGACTTCGCCGGCCTGCGCGGCTACGTCGAGGAGGACGACGCCCGCCGCATCGACTGGAACGCGACCGCCCGGCTGAACGAGCCGCAGGTGCGCCAGTTCACCGAGGACCGCGAGCTGACCCTGTGGCTCGTGCTCGACCGGTCGGCGTCTATGACGGTCGGCGCCCCGGGCCGCGGGAAGCACGACGTGCTGGCCGAGCTGGCGCTGACACTGGCGCGGCTGTTCGGCCGCGCCGGAAACCGGGTCGGCGCGCTGTTCTACGACGGCTCCACGACGCGGATGGTGCCCGCGGGCACCGGCCGCGCCCAGGTGCTGCGCATCGGCCGCGAGCTCGAACGCACCGCCGCGGCACCGCCGAGGGCGGCCACCACCGACGTCGCCACGATGCTGGGGACCGCGGCGCGGCTCGTCCGGCGCCGGTCGCTGGTGATCGTCATCTCCGACTTCATCGGCACCGGTGAGTGGGACCGGCCGCTGCTGCGGCTGGCGCACCGCCATGACGTCGTGGCGCTGCGCGTGGTGGACGCGGCCGACGACGGTCTGCCCGAGGCGGGGCTCGTCCTCGTCGAGGACGCCGAGACCGGTGAGCAGCTGCTCGTCGACTCCAGTGACCCGCTGCTGCGCGCCCGGCTGCGCGACGCGGTGGCGGAACGCGACGCCGACCTGGCCGGGCGCATGCGTCGCGCCGGGGTCCCGCTGCACCGCGTCGACACCGACCGCGACCTGCTCACCTCCCTCGTCTCGGTCGTCGCCAGCACCCGGTGGAGGCGCGGGTGAGTCTCGCCGCCGTCTGGCCGCTCGTTCTCGGCCTGCTCGTCGTGGCGGCCCTCGCCGTCGCCACGACGCGGCTGTCCCGCCGGCGCCGGGCGGCGCTCGCCGCGGCGGGTGTGGCCGCCGGCGCCGGCGGCCGCGCCGGCCGACGCCTGCCGCCGGCCGGGGTCTGGCTCAGCCTCGCGGGGATCGCGGTGCTCGCACTCGCCGCGGCGGGGCCCGCGGCCTCCGTCCCCGTCTCCCGCGCCGCGGGGACGGTGATCGTCGCCATGGACGTCTCGAACAGCATGAACGCGACCGACGTGGCACCCACCCGCCTGGGCGCGGCGAAGCGGGCCGCCCGGGAGTTCGTCGACGGCCTGCCCGCCAGCGTCGACGCCGGTGTGGTCGCCTTCCAGAACGGCGCGCTCACCACCCATCAGCCCAGCGCCGACCACGCGGCCGCCGTCGCGGCGATCGACCGGCTGAGCGTCACCGGCGGCACGTCGCTGGCCGACGCCATCCTCACCTCGCTGTCCGCGATCACCGGCCGGACCGTCCGGCCGGGACCGGACGGCACCGTGCCGGACCTCGGGTACTGGAGCTCGGCGACGATCGTGCTCTTCTCCGACGGCGAGGACAGCGGCAACGTCGAGGGCGGCAGCGGGGGCGGTACCGGTACCGAGGGCGGCGGCGACGCCGTCGAGGCGGCGGCGCAGGCCGCCGCGGCCGCCGGGGTGCACGTCGAGACGGTCGGTGTCGGGACCGCGGCCGGGGCGACCGTCGAGGTGGACGGCTACCGGCTGCACACCGCGCTGGACCAGGACACGCTGACGGCCCTCGCCCAGACGACCGGCGGTTCCTACCATCCCGCCTCGCGGGCCCCCGAGCTCGACGGGGTCGCCTCGGCCATCGACCTGCGGCTGACCACGCACAACGAGGATCTGCCGCTGGCTGGGGCGTTCATCGCGTTCGCGGTGCTGCTGCTGGCGGCCGGCGGAGTCCTCACGATCCTGCGTACGGGAAGGGTCGTCTGATGTCCCTCACCTGGCCCTGGGCACTGGTGACGCTGCTCGCCCTGCCACTGCTGGCCACCGTCGCCTGGTTCACCCGGCGTCGCCGGCGCCGGGCCGCCGTCCGGGTGACGTCGGCCGCGCTGCTGCGCGTCGCGCTGCCCGGCCGGAAGCGCTGGCAGCGGCACGTCCCCGTCGCCCTGCTCGGCCTGGGGCTGGTCACTCTCGGCGTCGGCGCGGCCCGCCCGCGGGCGACCGTGCCGGTCGCGGCCAACTCGACGACGATCCTGCTGGCGCTGGACGTCTCGGGCTCGATGTGTTCCACCGACGTGGCCCCGAACCGCCTCACCGCCGCCGAGGACGCGGCCGCCGACTTCATCCGCGCCCAGCCGGGCGGCTCGCGCATCGGGCTGGTCACCTTCGCCGGCGTCGCCGGCCTGCTCGTTCCGCCGACCGACGACACCGACACGCTGCTGGAGGCGCTGAAGAGCCTCACGACGTCGCGCGGCACCGCCATCGGTCAGGGGATCCTCGCGTCCATCGACGCCATCGCCGACGTCGATCCGTCGGTTCCCCCGACCGGGGTGAATCTCGGTGCCGGAGACGCTGCGGGGGCCTACGCCGCCGACGTCGTCGTCGTGCTCACCGACGGCGCCAACACCCAGGGCGTGGACCCGCAGACGGCGGCGAAGGAGGCCGCCGCGCGCCGCCTGCGGGTCTACACGATCGGCTTCGGTACGACGACGCCGGCGCCGATGGTCTGCGACAGCTCGCAGGTCGGCGATGACGCCTTCCCCTCCGGCCGTGGCTTCGGCGGCTTCGGCGGCTTCGGCGGCTTCGGCGGGGGCGGCCGGTCCGGTGACCGCAGCCCGCTGACCATCGACGAGGACGCGCTGCGCGAGGTCGCGGGCACCACCGGCGGCACGTACTATCGCGCGCAGAACGCGGGCCAGCTCCAGGAGGCCCTGGCGGACCTGCCGCGCACCATCACCGTGACGCACGAGTACAAGGACATCGCCGCCTGGTTCGCCGGCATCGGCGGCCTCCTCGTCGCCGCGGCCGTCGCCCTCTCCCTGTGGTGGAACCGGGTGCGCCGGCCACCGAGCCCGAGGCCCGTCCCCGACATGACGACCTGACGCCGACGCGGACCTGGTTGATCATCGGTTGCTCGGCGCGACGGAGGCGTTCGGCGACCTGACGGAGCAGGTCATCGCCCGCGAGATGGCCCAACGTGTCGTTGACCCGCTTGAATCCGTCGAGATCCACGAAGAGGAAGCCGGCCCGTATCCGGCGCCTCCCGGCCTCGGCGATGGCGCTTTCGAGCTGCGCGAACAGGGCCACCCGGTTCGGCGACCCGGTCAGCGTGTCGTGGAGGGCGGGGCGTCGGACGACTGGCGTAACGCCAGGCGGGCCGGAAGACGACTGACAGTCCACGGCCGTCCCGCGGAGATCATGTCCTCGGGTTCCGCGGTGGCGTCGCCGGCCTCGAGCACGGACGGCGGCCCCGTGCTTCCGGGTGCCACCGTGATGCCGGCGGACGCCGTCACGGCGATCGTCCGCCGTGGTTCCGCTCGCCGGTGGACGACCAGACACCAGGGGATGTCCGCGGTGAAGCGGCCGAGTATCTCGACGCCACGGGCGAACACATCCTGCTGCGAATTCTGCCCGGCGGTGGCGCTGGCCAGCTCGTGCAGAAATCGGAGGCGTCGTGTGCCGAGAACCTGCCGGGTGGTCTCCTGCAGCGCGGCGAACACTCCCACGACGTCGCCGGCCGGGAGCCGTCGGATCGGGCTGTAGGAGAAGGTGAAATAACAGTCCTCCAGGTAACCGTGGCGATCGAGCCGGGACGGCCAGTCCTCCGCCCAGGTCGCGCCGTCGCCGGACATCACCTTTTCGAGCATCGGGACAAGCCGGTCCGCCACCTCGGGAAAGATCTCCCGGAATGGCCGGCCTATACATGCTGGATGCTTGTGGTCGAGCATCGGTGTGACGGCGTCGTTGTGTATCTCGATGAACCTCGGCCCCCGGAAAACCTCCATCCCGCCGCCAAACGGTCGGGGCCGGGCAGCCGGCCGTGCCGTGGTCTGGCGTGGCGTGGCGTGGCGTGGCGTGCGACTCGCGCCGGTGCGGGCCCTGGAGCGCGACGCGGTCGGATGCCCCGCATAGCGGGGCCCGGGTGGGGTCGGCTCCGCCGGCTTGACCGCGCTATGCCGGGACTGGATCGAGAAGTTGGGTCGGGCGTAAGGTCCTACGCTGGGCACTGGTGATCGTGGTTGAAGATCGACGAGACATCCAGGTGGGGTATGGCTCGGACGGCCACGACGCCGATGAACGAACAGCTGTGATGCCCCGGGTCAGTGAGGAGAAGACGTGAAGCTGGGATTCTCGCTGCCGCACATGCTGCGGCTGAAGGCGACCTGTCAGCCCTGGGAGGCAGCGGTGACGGGCGCGGACCAGAGGCGTCTGGCCAAATGGGCCGAGCAGCTCGGCTACGCCATGATAAGTGTGCCCGAACACCACGTGATACCGAAGTCCCATGTCGAGCTCTCGGGGCCGCACTACTTCAGCGCGTACCCGGCGATGGCCTATCTGGCCGGGGCCACGGAAAGGATCCGGGTCAACTCGTGCATCGCGATCCTTCCATTACAGCATCCAGCCGTCACCGCCAAGGCCCTCTCGACCATCGACTGGCTGTCGAGTGGCCGGGTCACCGTCACCTTCGGGGTCGGCTGGTTGGAAGAGGAGTTCGAAACCCTGGGTGTTCCCTTCCACGAGCGCGGGGCGATCAGCGAGGAGTACATCCAGGCCATCATCGAGCTCTGGACCAAGGAGGAACCCGAATTCGAAGGGAAGTACGTCTCCTTCCGGGACGTCGCCTTCGAGCCCAAGCCCGTCCAGAGGCCGCACCCGCCGGTGTGGTTCGGTGGTGACGCTGATCCGGTGCTGCGGCGTACCGCCCGCTACGCCTCGGGCTGGTGGCCGTTCCTCACCCGGCCCGAGGACATCCCGGCGAAGATCGAGTACATCAGGTCGCAGCCCGATTACAGTGGCCGGCTCACCGAGGTGTTCTACGGCTTCGCCACTTCGCGGGTCGGTGACGGCCATGTCGTCAGGCAGGACCCGCGGGCCCGGGCCGGCATGACCAAGCAGGAGATCATCGATCGGCTCGGCTGGTTCAAGGAGCTGGGTGTGACGATGAGCTCGGTGCCGATTCCCAGCGTGAACCACATTGAGGAATACTTCGACTACACCCAGTGGGTAGCCGAGGAAATCGTGCCCGCGATCGCGTAGGGACGCCCCGCGGTGGGTGGGGATCGCAAAGCCTGGAGGGCACTGTGAAGGTGGGATTCATCGGGCTGGGCAGCATGGGCCTGCCGATGGCGCAGCGGATCCGGGCCGGGGGCCACGACCTCACCGTCTGGGCCCGCCGGGCGGCGTCGCTGGAACCGTTCGCGGGCACCGATGTCACCGTCGCGGCGACGCCGGCGGAGATGGGCGGTGGGCTGGACGCGGTCGGCGTCTGCGTGTTCGACGCGGCGGGGGTCGAGGAGGTCATGTTCGGGCCCGCCGGCCTGGTCGAGGGCCTGCGTCCCGGAGCCGTCGTGCTCGTGCACGCCACGGTGGCGCCCGACCAGGTACAGAAGATCGCCGCGCGGGCGGCCGGGCATGGCCTGCGCGTGCTGGACGCACCGGTGAGCGGCGGTGCGCAACGGGCCCTCGACGGCACGTTGACCATCATGGTCGGGGGCGACGCCGAGACCCTCGCCGAGGTCACCGACCTGCTCTCGACGCTCTCCGATCACACTGTGCACCTCGGCGGGGTCGGGGCGGGCTCGAAGGCGAAGCTGATCAACAACACCCTGCTGTCCGCGCAGATCGCGCTCGCCGACGACGCGGTGCGCGCCGGGCGGTCCCTGGGCGTCGACCCCGAGGGCCTCGCGGCGATCCTGATGACGAGCAGCTCGGCGTGCCTCGGCTCGTCGGTCCGGCTGCGGGCCGAGTCCCTGCGGGCCATGGCCGACTCGAGGGTCTACGTGACGCTCCTCAAGGACGTCGCGCTCATGGCGGAGCTGCTCGGCGACGCCCCCGGCAGCGAGCTCGTCGACGTGGCGCAGCGCTTCACCACCGTGATGCGAAACGACTGACCGCGCGCGAGATGCTCAGCCGATGTGCTTCGACGGGAGGAGGGTCGAGAAGGCGGGGGTCCCGCGGCAGGGATTGCGCCAGGTTGCTCTCTGGCACATGCTTAGCGCACATGGACTACCGCGTACTCGGCCGCACCGGCGTGCGGGTCTCCCCGCTCTGCCTGGGTGCGATGATGTTCGGGGCCTGGGGTAACCAGGACCACGACGACTCGATAAAGATCATTCACAGGGCGCTGGACGCCGGCGTCAACTTCGTCGACACGGCGGACGTCTACTCCGACGGCGAGTCCGAGGAGATCGTCGGCAAGGCGCTGGCCGGACGCCGCGACGACGTCGTGCTCGCGACCAAGCTGTTCATGCCGATGGGCCCGGGGCCCAACCGGCGTGGGCTGTCCCGGCGCTGGATCGTCACCGAGGTGGAGAACAGCCTGCGGCGCCTCGGCACCGACTGGATCGACCTCTACCAGGTGCATCGTCCCGACCCGTCGACCGACATCGACGAGACGCTCGGCGCGCTCACCGACCTCGTCCGGGCCGGGAAGATCCGTTACTTCGGCAGCTCGACGTTCCCGGCGCACGAGGTGGTCGAGGCGCAGTGGGTGGCCGAGCGCCGCAACCGCGAGCGGTTCGCCACCGAGCAGCCGCCGTACTCGCTGCTCGTCCGGGGGATCGAGGCCGACCTGCTGCCCGTGGCGCAGAAGTACGGGCTCGGGGTGCTGCCGTGGAGCCCGCTGGCCGGCGGCTTCCTGTCCGGGCGCCACACCCGCGGCGGCGGCGAGGTCACGAGCGCCCGGATGGCCCGGGTGCCGAACCGGTTCGACCTGTCCGTGCCCGCGAACCAGCGCAAGGTCGACGCCGCGATCGCGTTCGCCGACCTGGCCGCCGAGGTGGGCGTCACGCTGATCGAGCTGGCGCTGGCGTTTGTGCTGCGCCACCCGGCGGTGACGTCTGCGATCATCGGTCCGCGCACGATGGAGCACCTGGAGAGCCAGCTCACCGGCGTCGGCGTCACCCTGGACGAGGCGACGCTGGACCGGATCGACGAGATCGTCCCGCCGGGCGTCAACGTCAACCCGGAGGACGCCGGGTGGGTCCCGCCGTCCCTTGCCCGGCCCGCCCTCCGTCGGCGCTGACCCTGGCGTTCGTTCACGTTCGTTCACGTTCGTTCGCGGTGTTCAGGGGCCCGGGGGACGCACCGGGTCCCTGAACGCGCCGGAACGACGCGCTCCGGCGGGTCTCGGGCGACTTCGTCAGGCCCGGCTGGCCGGCATATTCTGACCGTGTCGCCTCGAGGAGGAGCGCTCGGATGGCAGATCAGCCCGTGCGCCGCACCGGGCGCCCGCCGTCCACGGTCGACGGGCGGACGGTGCCCGAGCGGCTGCTCGGTGTCGCGCTCAAGCTGTTCGCCGAGAAGGGCTTCGAAGGGACCTCGGTCCAGGACGTGGTGGCGGCGGCCGGGGTGACCAAGGGCGCGATGTACCACTACTTCGGCTCCAAGGACGACCTGCTCTACGAGATCTACGGGCGGGTGCTGCGCATGCAGACGGACCGGCTGGAGAAGGCCGCCGCCCACGAGGGACCGATCGAGGAACGTCTGCACGCGGCGGCCGCCGACGTGGTGGTCACGACGCTCGAGAACCTCGAGAGCGCCACGATTTTCTTCCGTTCGCTGCACCAGTTGACCGAGGAGAAGCAGAAGGAGGTGCGCCGTGAACGTCGGCGTTACCACCGGACCTTCCGCTCGATGGTAGAAGAGGGCCAGTCCTCCGGTGTCTTCCGCGCCGACATCGACGCGGATCTGATCGTCGACTACTTCTTCGGTTCCGTGCACCACCTTCCCATGTGGTGGAAGCCCCGCGGCCGGCTCTCCGGGCCCGAGATCGGCCGGTCCTTCGCCGACCTCCTGCTGGCCAGTCTGACTTCGCGCTGACCGTGCGCTGACCACGGCCGGCCAGGTTCCACGTCGCCGGTGCCGTATCCGTTGACAGCCCTGATCGCTCCCGGCATCCTAAATACCGACCAGACGGTATGTACTTCGGGTGGCGACGAATCCGTCGACGAACCGGTCGACGAACGCGTCGAGGTCGCGTGGCGGAGCCGGATCGGGCCGAACCGCGCGACGCCTGGTTCGCAGGGAGGGAATCTCGATGCCGGAAGCCGTGATCGTCGCCACCGCCCGCTCGCCGATCGGCCGCGCGGTGAAGGGCTCCCTGAAGGACATGCGCCCGGACGACCTCGCCGTCCAGATGGTGCGGGCGGTGCTGGCCAAGGTGCCCGAGCTCGACCCGGCCGACATCGACGACCTGGTTCTCGGCTGCGGCCAGCCGGCGGGGGAGTCCGGCAACAACCTGGGCCGTGCCGTCGCCGTGCTGGCGGGTATGGACCACCTGCCCGGCACCACGGTGAACCGCTACTGCTCCTCAAGCCTGCAGAGCAGCCGGATGGCGATGCACGCGATCAGGGCGGGGGAGGGCGAGGTGTTCGTCTCCGCCGGGGTCGAGACCGTGAGCCGGTACTTCAAGGGCAACGCCGACGCCCTGCCCGACACCCGGAACCCGGTGTTCGCCGAGGCGCAGGCCCGCACGGAGAAGCTCGCCGGCGGTGGCGGGACCTGGGCGGACCCGCGCGGCGAGGGCTGGCTGCCCGACCTCCACATCGCGATGGGGCAGACCGCTGAGAACGTCGCCCAGCTCAAAGGCGTCACCCGCGCGGACCAGGACGCGTTCGGCGTGCGCAGCCAGAACCTCGCGGAGGAGGCGATCGCGGACGGCTTCTGGGCCCGGGACATCACCCCGGTGACCCTTCCCGACGGCACCCGGGTCACCACTGACGACGGGCCACGGGCCGGCGTCACGCTGGAGGCGGTCGCGGCGCTGAAGCCGGTGTTCCGCCCCGACGGCACGGTCACGGCCGGCAACTGCTGCCCGCTCAACGACGGTGCCGCCGCGGTGGTGATCATGTCCGACGCCAAGGCGGAGCGGCTGGGTGTCACCCCGCTGGCCCGGATCGTCTCGACCGGCGTCACGGCTCTCTCGCCGGAGATCATGGGGCTCGGCCCGGTCGAGGCCTCGCGGCAGGCACTGGCCCGGGCCGGCCTCACCGTCGGCGACATCGACCTGATCGAGATCAACGAGGCCTTCGCCGCCCAGGTGATCGCGTCGGCCCGCGAGCTCGGCCTTGACGAGGACAGGCTGAACGTGAACGGCGGCGCTATCGCGGTCGGCCACCCGTTCGGCATGACCGGGGCCCGGATCACCAGCACGCTGATCAACTCGTTGCGCTACCACGACAAGCAGTTCGGGCTGGAGACCATGTGCGTGGCCGGCGGCCAGGGGATGGCGATGGTCGTCGAGCGGCTGAGCTGAACGGGAGAGCGCTGAGCCGAACGACCGAACGACCGAACGGGCGAACGACCGAACGGGAGGACCGGGCGATGTGCACGAGGTTCCCAGGACAGACCGCGATCGTCACCGGGGCAAGCCGGGGCATCGGCCTGGCCGTCGCCGAGCGGCTGGTCGCCGGCGGCGCGAAGGTCGTCATCACCGCCCGCGGGCAGGAGACGCTCGACGAGGCCGTCGCCCGCCTCGGTGGACCTGAGCACGCACTGGGCGTGGCCGGCCACGCCGACGACGCCGACCACCGGGCCGAGGTGGTCAAGCGGGCGATCGACACCTTCGGAAGCGTCGACCTGCTGGTCAACAACACCGGGATCAACCCCACCTACGGCCCGATGATCGAGGTGGAGCCGTCCGCCGCCCGCAAGATCGTCGAGGTCAACTGCCTCGCCGTGCTGTCCTGGGTGCGGCAGGTGCACCAGGCCTGGATGAAGGACCACGGCGGCGCGGTCGTCAACGTCTCCTCGGTCGCCGGGATGAGGCCCGCGCCCGGGATCGGCCTCTACGGCGCGAGCAAGGCGATGCTCAGCCACATCACCCGGCAGCTCGCCGTCGAGCTCGGCCCCGGCATCCGGGTCAACGCCGTCGCCCCGGCGGTGGTGCGCACGACGTTCGCCACCGCGCTGTACGAGGGCCGGGAGGAGCAGGTCGCCGCGGCCTACCCGCTGAAACGGCTCGGAACGCCCGCGGACGTCGGCGGCGTCGTCGCGTTCCTGCTTTCCGACGACGCCGCGTGGATGACCGGACAGCTGCTCGTCGTGGACGGCGGCGTCACCCTCAGCAGTGGCTTCTGACATGCCTGTCCGTGACCAGGGTGTCGTCGTCACCGGCGCCGGGCACGGCATCGGCCGGGCCCTCGCCACCCGGCTGGCCGCCGAGGGCGCCAGGGTCGTGGTCAACGACCTCGACGCCGACGCGGCCGAGAGCGTCGCCGCCGAGATCGGTGGGCACCCCGTTCCCGGCGACGCCGCCTCCGAGGGCGGGGTCGCGGCGCTGGTCGAGTCCGCTCGCGCGCGGCTCGGCGGGATCGATGTGTGGTTCGCCAACGCCGGTGTCGACCGCGGCCTGGGCCTGGCCGCCGCCGAGGCGGACTGGACGGCCAGCCTGGAGGTCAACGTGCTCGCGCACGTGCGCGCCGCGCGCCTGCTGGTGCCGGACTGGGCGGAGCGGGGCGCCGGCAGGTTCGTGGTCACCGCGTCCGCGGCCGGGCTTCTCACCATGCTCGGCAGTCCGACCTACTCGGTCAGCAAGCACGCCGCGGTGGCCTTCGCCGAATGGCTGTCCGCGACCTACCGGCACCGGGGTGTGGTCGTGCAGGCGATCTGCCCACAGGGGGTGCGGACCCGGATGTTCGACGAGGCCGGCGCGTTCCAGGAGCTCCTCAGCCTGGACGCCGTGCTCACTCCGGAGGACGTGGCCGAGGCGGTGTGGCAGGGCCTGCGGGATGGCCGCTTCCTGATCCTGCCGCATCCGAAGGTGGGCGGGTACCACGCCGCCCGGGCCGCCGACCCGGACCGGTGGCTGGCCGGAATGAACAGGCTTCAGCGACGACTGGAGAACCGAGGGTCCGTTGATGATCCCTGAGAGGCCGCCCGGCCTCGACCTGCCCCGTCTCACCGACTGGTTCACCCGCGCCGTGCCCGCGGTGATGGGGGACCTGTCCGCCCGCCTGGTCACGGGCGGCAAGTCCAATCTCACCTACGAGGTGTCCGACGGGAGGAACACCTGGATCGTCCGCCGCCCCCCGCTGGGTCATGTGCTCGCGACCGCGCACGACATGGCGCGGGAGTTCCGGCTGATGTCGGCACTGCGGGACACCGGGGTGCCGGTGCCGAGGACGTACGCGCTGTGCCGGGACGAGTCCGTGCTGGGCGCGCCGTTCTACGTCATGGAGCGGGTGGCGGGCACGCCGTACCGTCAGGCCGCCGAGCTGGCGGCGCTCGGCCCGCAACGCACCCGGCTGATCTCGCGCGGGCTCGTGGACACCCTCGCCGTGCTGCACGACGTCGACCCGGCAGCGGTCGGGCTGGCCGACTTCGGCCGTGCCGAGGGGTTCCTGGCCCGCCAGGTGGGCCGGTGGAAGAAACAGCTCGACGCGTCCCACAGCCGCGACCTGCCCGCCGCCGACGAGCTGCACGCCCGCCTCGCGGCCGACGTCCCCCCGGACTCGGCGTCGGGCATCGTGCACGGTGACTACCGGCTCGACAACGTCCTCGTCGACGGGTCCGACCGGCTGGCCGCGGTCATCGACTGGGAGATGGCCACCCTGGGAGACACGCTGACCGACCTGGCGCTGCTGGTGCTCTACCAGCGGTTGGGCGCGATGCTCGGCGGCTCCTTCGCCGACGCCTCCTCGGCCCCCGGGTTCCTCGACGAGGCCGGGATCCTCACGCGGTACACCGACCGCAGCGCCCGTGACCTGTCCCGCTTCGGGTTCTACCTCGGACTCGCGTCCTTCAAGCTGGCCGCGATCCTCGAGGGCATCCACTACCGCGGCCTGCACGGTCAGACCGTCGGCCCGGGTTTCGAGCACATCGGCGACGCCATCCACCCCCTGCTCGACGCCGGCCTGAGCGCACTCAAGGAGCGCACCTGATGGACTTCGCCCTCGACGCGAAGACCGAGGAGTTACGCCGCGACCTCCTCGACTTCATGGACACCCAGGTGACCCCGGCCGAGGCGGTGTTCCGCGAACAGCTTGGCCAGCTGCCCGACAGGTGGGCCTGGGACTCCGCGCCGGTGCTCGCCGACCTGCGCGCGCGGGCGCGCCGGCGCGGCCTGTGGAACCTCTTCCTCCCGGGCGAGCACGGCGGCGGGCTCACCAACCTGCAGTACGCCCCGCTCGCCGAGATCACCGGCCGCAGCCCGCGCCTCGCCCCGCCCGCCCTCAACTGCTCCGCCCCCGACACCGGGAACATGGAGGTGCTCTCGCTCTTCGGCACCGCCGAGCAGAAGAAGGAATGGCTGGAGCCGCTTCTCGAGGGCACGATCCGTTCCTCGTTCGCCATGACCGAGCCCGGCGTGGCTTCGTCCGACGCCACCAACATCACCACCTCGATCGCGCGCGACGGCGACGAGTACGTCATCAACGGCCGGAAGTGGTGGATCACCGGCGCGATGAACCCCAACGCCCGGATCCTCATCGTGATGGGCAAGACCGACCCCGGCGCCCACCGGCACCGCCAGCAGTCGATGGTCCTCGTCCCGCGCGACACCCCCGGGGTCGAGATCAGCCGCGGCCTGGAGGTGTTCGGGTACGACGACCACGAGCACGGCGGCCACGCGGAGATCGTGTTCACCGACGTCCGGGTTCCGGCGAGCAACCTGATCGGCGAGGAGGGCCAGGGCTTCGCGATCGCCCAGGCCCGGCTCGGACCCGGCCGGATCCATCACTGCATGCGTTCCCTCGGCACGGCCGAGCGGGCCATCGAGCTCATGTGCGAGCGGGCCGGCGCCCGGGTCGCGTTCGGCAGGCCGCTCGCGGAGCAGGGGGTGGTCCGGGACTGGATCGCGCAGGCCCGGGTCCGGGTCGAACAGCTGCGGCTGCTGGTGCTCAAGACCGCCTGGCTGATGGACACCGTCGGCAACAAGGGCGCCCACACCGAGATCCAGGCGATCAAGATCGCCACGCCCGCCGCCGTCGAGTGGATCCTCGACAAGGCCATCCAGGTGCACGGCGCCGCCGGCCTCAGCCAGGACCTGCCGCTGGCCTACTGCCAGGCGCAGATCCGTACCCTCCGGTTCGCCGACGGCCCCGACGAGGTGCACAAGAACGCCCTGGCGCGCGACGAGCTCCGGCGTCAGGCCGCGGTAAATCCACAAAGAAGGTGAACCAGTCATGTCGTTCAACTTCGTCACGATCCTGCGAGAGTCCGCGACCGCCACCCCGGACAAGCCGCTGGTGCACGCCGGTGACGCCGCACTGACCTACGCCCAGATCGACTCCGCCTCCGGCCGGGTGGCCGCCTCGCTGCGGGCCCTCGGGCTCAGACCCGGTGACAAGGTCGCGGTTCAACTACCCAACCTGCCGCAGTTCCTGATCAGCTACTTCGGCATCCTCAAGGCGGGCCTCACGATGGTTCCGCTCAACCCGCTGCTCATCGGTCCCGAGGTCGCCTACCACCTGAACGACAGCGACGCGAGGATCCTGATCACCTTCGAACGGTTCACCGAGACCGCCCTGGCCGGTGCGCGTGCGGCCGGCGACGTACCGTCCTACGTCGTCAGCGTCTCCGGCGCCCCGCCTCCCGAGGGCACCCGGTCCTTCGCCGAACTCCTCGCGGCCGGGGACACCGGTGACATCCACCCGACCTCGGCCGACGACACCGCGGTGCTGCTGTACACCAGCGGCACCACCGGCCGGCCCAAGGGCGCCGAACTCACCCACTTCCAGCTCTACCTGGGGTGCACCGTCGCCGGGGAGATCTTCGGCATGGGCCCCGACGACACCGGCGTCGCGGTGCTGCCGCTGTTCCACGTGTTCGGGCTGTGCAGCGTGCTCAACGTCTTCGTCCGGTACGGCGCCTCCCTGGTGCTGCTGCCCCGCTTCGAGACCGAGGCGGTGGTGAGCGCGATCGAGAGACACCACTGCACGACCTTCGCCGGTGTCCCCACCATGTACGTCGCGCTGCTCCAGCACGACACCGCCGGCCGCGACCTGACCTCGCTGCGCGGGGTGATCTGCGGGGGCGCGTCGATCCCCGGCGCGGTGATCCGGGCGTTCGAGGAGAAGTTCCCCGGCGCGGTGATCCTCGAGGGCTACGGACTCTCGGAGACGGCCGCCACCGCCACCTTCAACGTCGACGCCGAGCGGCGCAAGGTGCTCTCGATCGGCCGGTCGGTCTGGGGTGTCGAGGCGAAGGTGGTCGGGGACGACGGGGTGGAGCTGTCCCGCGGCCCCGGGCACGTCGGTGAGATCGTGATCCGCGGCCACAGCGTGATGAAGGGCTACTACAAGCGGCCCGCGGACACCGCGCAGGCGATCCGCGACGGCTGGTTCCACACCGGCGACCTCGGCTATCAGGACGACGAGGGCTACTTCTTCGTCGTGGACCGGCTGAAGGACCTGGTGATCCGCGGCGGCTACAACGTCTACCCGCGGGAGGTGGAGGAGGTGCTCTACGAGCACCCGGACGTGGTCGAGGCGGCCGTGCTCGGCCGGCCCGACGACCGGCTCGGCGAGGAGGTCGTCGCGTTCGTCGTCCTGCGGTCGGGCGCGCGGACCCGGCCCGAGCAGCTCACGGCGCACTGTAGGGAGCGGCTCGCCCCCTACAAGTACCCCCGTGACATCCGGGTGCTGCCCGAATTACCCAAAGGCCCGACCGGCAAGATCCTCAAACGGGTCCTCAAACGGGACCTGAGCGCCGCGCGGGCCTGAGGACGGCCCGCGCCCGAGCTACGACCGGCTCTCCAGCGCCCACTCCACGAGCCACTGCACGGCCTCGACGTGCCGGCGGGCGCTCGGCAGGTCGTTGCCCCAGCCGTACAGCCCGTGGTCGGCCACGACCACCGCCGGGAGCAGGTCCGGCCGCCACACCGCCTCGAACCGGTCGCCCAGCACCGCCATGTCCTGGCTGTTGGCGATCACCGGCAGGCGGACGCGATCGTCTTCGGCGCGGCGGCCCAGTGCCTTGAGCATCTCCAGGTCGAAGAACTCCATCCCTCCGGCCACCGGCCGGCGGCGACGACCGGCGCCAGGGCGTGGACGTGGATGACGGCGCCCGCCCCGGTGAGCCGCGCGATCCTGGCATGCAGCGGCGCCTCGGCGGACGGCGCGCGGTGCGGACCGGATCGCCGCGAACGGCGACGTGGCGAACAAGGTCGGGACCGTCGGGGTGGCGCTCGCCTGCGCGTACGCGGGGGTCCCGTTCGTCGTCGCGGCGGCCGCGGAGACGGTCGACGCGGCGGTCGCGACCGGCCGGTAGGTCTTGTCAGCCGGTGGGTCCCCGTCAGTAGGTGTGCCACTCGCGGCGGGCCGGCGACACGGGGGCGGTCGCGACCGGTCCCACCCAGCGCAGATCCGGGAGGTTGACCACGATGGCCTCCTGCGTGGTGCGGGCGATCACGACGACGGCCTCCTCGTCGGGGTCGAGGTTCTCCTCGCGGTGCGGCACCCACGGCGGCACGTAGATGTAGTCGCCGGGGCTGGTGTCGATTCGGACCTCCTCGCCGTCGTCCAGGAACACGAAACCGGGGTGGCCCCGCACGACGTAGATGCCGGTCTCGGAACGGCCGTGGTGGTGGTTGGCCGACAAGGTGGCCGCGGCGACGTGCGTCTGCCCCATCCAGAGATCGACGGATCCGACGGTCGCGCCGGAGAGCGCCTCGACCCGGCGCATGCCCTCGGTCTGGGCGGTGCGCGAGGAGAGGCCGACGGGCGTGACCCGGTGCAGCCTCCCGTGAAAGCCGTCGGGCGCCGGGCCGGGCGCCGGGCCGGCTGTCGGGTCGGGCGGCTTCGTGGGCATTCGACCTCCACCGACTTTGGACTCCGGACTCCGGACTCCGGGAGCGTTCAGGAACGGGCGGCCAACCTGCGCCGGTAGTTGGCCGAGGCGGCCTTCTCGCCGCAGCGGCGCATCGAACACCAGCGCCGTTGGCCGGAGGGGGAGCGGTCGAAGAACAGCGCGGCGCACCCCGAGCAGGCCCGGACACGTTCGAGATCGGCACCGGACAGGAGATTGATCGTGTCGCGGGCGATCACGGAGAAGGTGGCCGCGGTGTCCGGTTCCGCGGCGGCGATCCGGGACCGCCCGGTCGCGCCGAGGAAGAAGACGGGTGTCCGGTGCTGACCGGTGGTGTTGATGAGCCGGATGTCGTCCGCGCCCGGCTGTTGGCCGGCGATCAGCGCGCGGGTCACGGCGTTGACGGCGGCCCGCAGGGCCTGCGCGGCGTCCAGGTCCTGCGCGGTGAGCCCGCCGGCGGGGACGGGCAGACCGGTCAGGTCGAACCAGGCGGCGAGGTCGCCGGGTGTCGAGAGCATCTCGACCAGCTGGTCCGAGCTGTCGCGCATGGTCGCGACGAAATCGAGGCACAGGCTGCCCGCGCTGCGGTCGAACGCGTTCATCGGGTCGACCCGACCCACTGGGACGCACCTCCTGACGTACCGGGGGATGCCGGAGGAGGCACGGCTCGATGCCCGCATGACTCGAAAACCCGCGCGACCTGATGCCCGCGCGGCTCGATGCCTGCTGGAGCTCATGCCCTGATGGAGTGACGACCTCGACGTTAACACGTGAGTATGGGTGGCATGCTGCCGTTATGTGGCGATGTAGTCACTGGTTTATCCCCTGTTGACACCCTCGCTCGGTTCGGTCAGTCTGCGAACATGACCTCGGGCCTGCGTGCGGCGCAGCGGCGCCACGTCGATCTGCGGCGGACGGCGAGCGCGCTCTGTCACGTCAGGCCACCGGCCGTCTGACCGACGCGTCGAGGCCGTCGGCCGGCGGGAGCCGGGCCGGGCCCGCCCGCCCGTTCACGCCCGCCCGAGACGCTCCCTACGGCACACGATAGATCCCCGAGGGCGGCGCCGTGCCGCAATCTTCACTTTCCCGATCGACTTTAAGGGCACGGTTCTCCGGTGCCCCCGCCCGCGTGCTCCCCCTTGTCCCCTTCGTCCGAGCGCCGCCGTCAGGTTCCGTGCCCGGGAAAGAGGTATCCACCATGCCGGTCGAGTTCATTGGCCTGATAGCCACCCGCCCGGGGTCCGAGGCGAGCGGGTTCGCCGGCGGTCCCGTCGTGGACCGCGACTTCACCCGGCGGTTCGCCGTCGCCCACGAGGACGCCGGCTTCGACCGCGTGCTCATCGGGTACAGCAGCGGATCGGTCGACAACCTCCAGGTCGCCGCCTACGCGGCGGCGCACACCGAGCGCCTCGGCTACCTGGTCGCGCACCGGCCCGGGGTGGTGTTCCCCACCGTCGCGGCGCGCTACTTCGCCTCCCTCGACCATTTCTCGGCCGGCCGGGTGGCGATCCACATCATCACCGGTGGCAGCGACGCCGAGCAGCGCCGTGACGGCGACTATCTCGACAAGGACGAGCGCTACGACCGCACGGACGAGTACCTGGAGGTGGTCCGCAAGACGTGGACCGCCACCGAGCCCTTCTCCCACCAGGGCCGGTACTACCAGCTTGAGGACCACCTGTCCGCGGTGCCGCCGGTGCAGCAGCCGCACCTGCCGATCTACTTCGGCGGGTCGTCGGCGGCGGCCTACCGGGTGGGCGGCAAGCACGCCGACGTCTTCGCGCTGTGGGGCGAGCCGCTGGCCGAGACCGCCCAGCAGATCGCCTCGGTCAACGCCGCCGCGGCCGCGGCCGGCCGGACCACCCCGCCGCGCATCAGCGTGTCGTTCCGGCCGATCCTCGGCGCCACCGAGGAGCTGGCCTGGGAGCGGGCGCACCGGATCCTGGCGTCGACCAAGGAGAACGTGAGCAAGGCCGCCGAGTACTTCAAGGAGTTCCGCGGCTTCAGCGGCAACCGCGACGCGCCGCAGAACGTCGGCTCGCAGCGGTTGCTGGCCGCCGCGGCCAAGGGCGAGCTGCACGACCGTGCGCTGTGGACGCCGCTCGCCGCGGCGATCGGCGGCGGCGGGAACTCCACGGCGCTGGTGGGCACTCCGGAGACGGTCGCGGCGGCGCTGCTCGACTACGTCGACATCGGCGTCACGACGTTGCTGATCCGGGGCTACGACCCCTACGACGACGCGATCGACTACGGCCGGCACCTGATCCCGCTGGTGCGCGAGGAGATAGCCCGGCGCGATCGCGGCGAGGCGGCCCGGCGCGACGAGATCGCACCGGTGCCCGCGGCGCTGGCCACGGCGTCCGGCTCCGGTGACCGGCCGGCGGGGCAGGACACCGCGGTGGTCGGGGGTACCGCGCGATGACCATCGAGATCATCGGCATGGTCGGCACCAAGGAGATGTCCGAGACCCGGGGCACCCACGACGGGCCGACGGTCGACACCGACTACCTGACCCGGTTCGCCCGGGCGCATGACGAGGCCGGGTTCGACCGCGTCCTGATCGGCTACGGCGCCACCGGCCCGGATGGCTGGGCGATCGCCTCCCACGTGCTGTACTCGACGCGGCGGCTCGGCGTGCTGATCGCGCACCGGCCCGGCTTCGTCGCACCGACGCTGGTCGCCCGCAAGCTCGCCACGCTCGACGCGCTGACCGGTGGCCGCGGCCGGGTCGCGATCCACCACATCACCGGTGGCAGCGACATCGACCAGCGTCGCGACGGCGACTTCGCCGACCACGACACCCGCTACGAGCGGACCGCCGAGTTCATGAGTGTGGTGCGGCGGGCCCTGACCTCGCAGGTGCCGTTCGACCACCACGGGCCGTTCTACCGGTTCGAGGGCGCCTTCAGCTCGGTCCTGCCGACGAGCCCGGGCGGTATCCCGCTGTTCTTCGGCGGCCAGTCCGCGGGCGCGGTCGCCGCCGGCTCCGCGCACGCCGACGTCTACATGCTGTTCGGTGAGCCGCTCGAGCAGACCGCCGAGCGGATCGCCCTGCTGCGGGCCGAGGCCGCCAAGCACGGCCGGACGCTGCGGTTCAGCCTCTCGACCCGACCGATCGTCGCCGACACCGAAGAGGCGGCGTGGGAGCGGGCCGAGGCGATCCGGGCGGAGACCGCCCGGCGGATCGGCGCCGGCAACGGCTTCGTCCCCGCGAAGTTCTTCGGCGAGCAGAACAGCGTCGCCTCCGATCGGATGCAGGCGGCGGCCTCCCGGGCCGAGGTCCACGACGAGCGGCTGTGGTTCGCCGTCACGGCGCTGACCGGGCCGGGCGGGAACTCCTCCGGGCACGTCGGCACCGCCGAGCAGGTGGCCGAGGAGTTGTTGAAGTACTACGACCTGGGCATCGACCGGTTCCTGATCCGCGGTTTCGATCCGCTCGACGACGTCGACCTGTGGGGAAAGGGGCTGATTCCGGCGCTGCGGGCCGGCGTGGCGGCCCGGGACGCCGCCGGGGGCGCGCCGGGTGCCGTCTCCGCGTGACGCGGCACGCGGAGACGGCAGCACCGCGGCGCCGGCGGTGAGGAGCGGACCGGGACTGGCCCTGGTCCTGGCGGCGGTGGGCCGCCACCGGCGGCTGATGGCCGCCGGGATCGGGGCCGGTCTGCTCTGGACGGCGACGAAGCTCGCCGCGCCGCTGCTCGTCGCGCGGACGGTCGACGCCGGCGTGCTCGGCGCCGACTCCCGCCAGTTGTGGCTCGGAGTCGCGCTCTTCGCCGGGCTGGCGGTGGTCGGCGCCGGCTCCGCCGGGCTGCGGCGCTACTACGGGCAGACCCTCGCCTTCGTGGTGGAGGCGGACCTGCGGGACCGTCTGCTGGCGCGGGTGGTGCGGCTGCCGGCGGCGTTCCACGACCGCCATCCCAGCGGCGTCCTGGTCGCCCGGGCCACGACCGACCTGCAACAGGCCCAGCAGCCCGTGATCAACATTCCGATCATGGTCTCCAACGTGGTGATGCTGCTCGGGACGGCTGTCCTGCTGGCCCGGATCGACGTGGTGCTGGCGGTGGTCGCGATGGCCCCGGCCGTGGCGGTGTTCGCGGTCGTCGTCCGGCTGACCCGGCGGTTGGGGCCGCGGGCGCTGGCCCTGCAGTCCGAGCTCGGCGCGCTGGCCAGCACCGTGGAGGAGTCGATCGCCGGGGTGCGGACCACCAAGGGCCTCGGCACCGAGGACGACGAGCGGCGCCGTGTCCGTGACCAGGCCGGTGAGGTGCGGCGCGCCGCGTTGCGGCTGAACTCGGTCCGGGCGACCTACCTGCCGCTGTCCGAACTGCTGCCGGCGTTCGGCCTGGTCGGCGTGTTGTGGATCGGCGGGCTGCGGGTCGCCCACGGGTCGCTGACCGTCGGCGAACTGGTCCAGTTCAGCTACTTCGGGCTGTTGATCGTCGGCCCGCTGCGGATCGCCGGCATGACCGCGTCCCAGCTGAAGCGCGCGGTGGTGTCGGCCGGGCTGGTCGCCGCCGTCCTCGACGAGCGGCAGGAGCCGATCACGGCCGTCGCGGAACCGGTGCCTGCTCCGAGGCATGCTCCGGCGGCCGCCCGGCCTGGTGGCGGGCCTACCGGTGGCGGGCTTGAGGTGCGGTTCGAGGGGGTGACGTTCGGCTACGCGCCGGGTCGTCAGGTACTCCGGGAGTTCGACCTGGTGGTGGCGGCGGGGGAGTGCGTCGCCGTGGTCGGTGCGACCGGCAGTGGCAAGACCACTCTCGGCGCGCTGGTGCCCCGCTTCTACGACGTCGGCGCCGGCCGGGTCAGCGTCGACGGCCGTGACGTCCGGGACTGGCCGCTCGCCGAACTACGCGCCCAGCTGGGCGTCGGCTTCGAGGACGCGTTCCTGTTCAGCGGGACGGTCCGCGACAACCTGCGGTTCGGCGCGCCGGACGCCGACGACGAACGGCTCCGGGTGGCGGTCCGACTCGCCGGGGCGAACGACGTGGTGGCGGGCCGGCCGGGTGGTTACGACGCGCTGGTCGGTGAGCGCGGCCTCGGTCTGTCCGGTGGCCAGCGGCAACGGCTGGCCCTGGCCCGCACGCTGGTCGCGGACCCGCCGGTGCTGCTGCTGGACTCGCCGACCAGCGCGGTGGACCCGGCGAAGGAGGCCGAGATCGTCGCGTCGCTGGCGACGGTGGTCCGGGGACGGACGACGATCCTCGTCGCGCACCGGCCCGCCGTCATCGCCCTCGCCGACCGGGTCGTCCTGCTCGACGGTGGCCGGGTCGCGGCGACCGGAACCCACGAGGACCTGCTGGAGAACTCGGCGCGCTACCGGCAGGTGCTGGTAGCCCACACCGGCGGCCCGGACGGCCCCGATCCCGGCCTCGACGCCGCCCCCGACTCCGGCCTCGACGCCGGCCCCGGGGCGCCGGCGGGCCGCGGCGCGCTGGCGATGTCGTGACGCCGCCGGGAAGCCGTCCGGCGCGGCCGGCCGGCGGCGGCCTGCTGGCGCGGACGCTCACGCTGCTGCGGCCGCGCTGGCCGGCGGTCGCCCTGGCGGCGCTGCTGCTCGTCACGACCACGGCGACGGCGCTGGCCGGCCCGTGGATCCTGCGGTACGCCATCGACGAGGGACTGGTGGGGGACCGGCCCGACACCGGGGTGATCACCCGCGCCGGGGCGATCTACCTGAGCCTGGCGGTGGCCGGTCTGGTGCTCTCCCGGCTGCAGGTCGAGCTGGTGGGGCGGATCGGCGAATGGTTCGTGCTCGAGCTGCGCGGCCGCACCGTCGACCACGTCCTGTCGATGTCGGTGCGTTACTTCGACCGGACCCAGGCGGGGACGCTGGTGTCCCGGATGACCGCCGACGTCGACGCGCTGCAGGACGCCGTCCAGCTCGGGGTCGTGCCGTTCGCGCAGGCGGTGCTCACCCTCGTCTTCCTGGTCACGGTGCTCGTCGTCCTGTCGTGGCAGCTGGCGCTGGTCTGCCTGCTGCCGGCGGTGGCGCTGGTCGCGGCGACGGTGTGGTTCCGCCGCGCCTCCCGCTCGGCGTTCGCCCGGGTGCGGGACCGCGTCGCGGACACCGTGACCGAGCTGACCGAGCGGCTCGCCGGGCTTCGAGTGGTCCGGGCCTCGCGCCAGGAGGCCGCGACGACCGCGTCGCTGCTGGGGCGCAGCGGCCGGCAGCTCGACGCCAACGTCACGGCGGTGCGGATCCAGTCGGTCTACCTGACCGCCATGGAGTTCGCGACCGTCGGCAGCATCGCGGCGGTACTGGCCGCCGGGGGTGCCCTCGCCGCCCGGGACGCGGTGACCGTGGGCACGCTCAGCGCCTTCGTGCTCTACCTGCTGCTCGCCTTCGAGCCGGTGCAGTCGCTGAGCTTCCTGGTCACGATGCTCGAATCGGCGGCCGCGGCGCTGCGCAAGATCTACGGCCTGCTCGACGAGCCGGTGGACCTGCCGGAGGGCACCGGGGAGCTGCCGGTGGCCGGTCCGCTCCACGCCGCGGACCTCGGTTTCCGGTACGCCGACGGCCAGCCGGACGTCCTGCGCGGGGTGGACCTGACGATCAGTCCCGGCGAGCGGGTGGCCCTGGTCGGGCCGACCGGCGCCGGCAAGTCCACGCTCGCGAAACTGATGGCCCGGCTGTTCGACCCCACCGCCGGCCGGGTCAGCTACGCCGGCGTGGACCTGCGGGACGTGACCCGGCGGGCGCTGCGGTCGCGGGTCGTGATGGTCGCCCAGGACGGTCAGCTGACGAACGGCACCCTGGCGCACAACCTGCTGGCGGTGCGACCCGGCGCCACCGAGGACGAGCTGGCCGGGGCGCTGGTGTCGGTCGGCGCCGGTGGGTGGCTCGACAGCCTGCCCGACGGCCTGGCGACCCAGGTAGGCGAGGGCGGGGCGCTGCTGTCGGCGGGGGAGCGGCAGCTCGTCGCGCTCGCCCGCGTGTGCCTGCTCGACGCCGACGTCGTCGTGCTCGACGAGGCCACCTCCGGGCTCGACCCGGGAACGGAGCGGATGGTGGAGGCCGCGGTGGCCGCGGCGACGGCCGGCCGGGCGGTGCTCATCGTCGCCCACCGGATGTCGACGGTTCGCGGCACGGACCGGGTCGTCCTCGTCGACACCGGCGGCGTCGCCGAACTCGGTGCTCCGGACGAACTGGCGGACCACGGACCGGCCGCGGTCGCGACAGGGCGGTAGAAGCCCGTCTCCTCCCGATGGTCCGGGCTGGCAGACTTGCCGGTGATGGACGGTGCGGGTGCGGGCGTGGGCGCCGTCGGCGGGCCTGGCGGCGTGCGGGTGCGGCGGGTCGGGCCCGGTGACGCCGAGGTCCTGCGGGCGGTGCGGCTGGCGGCCCTGGCCGACGCGCCGGGGGCGTTCTGGCGCACCCACGCGGAGGAGGCGGCCCGGCCGGTCGCGGACTGGGTGGAGCGGGTCCGGGTGGGCGCGTCCGGAGCCGCGGACGTGACGTTCCTGGTCGAGCGGGGCGGCGCGGTGATCGGTTCGGTGTCGGCGCACACCCCGTCGGCGGCGCCGGACCTGCGGGAGCTGGCGGCGATGTGGGTGGCGCCGGCGGCCCGCGGCTCGGGCGCGGCGGACGCGCTGCTGCTGGCGGTGCTGGACTGGGCCCGGGCCCTCGGCGCGGTCGGGGTCCGGCTGTGGGTGGTGCCGACGAACGGCCCGGCCCGGCGGGTGTACGAGCGGCACGGGTTCGTCCTGGTGGGTGGCCCGGAGCCGGTCACCGACGACCCGTCGGTGAAGGTGTACGTCCCGATGGTGCTGACACTGGACGCCGCGGCCGCCACGGACGAGGGCTACCGGGCGCGCGCCGCCTCGCCCTGGTCGGCGCCGACCTCGGGTGAGGACTGAACCGAATCGGGTGCGGACTGGGCTGACCACGGCGTCGCCCGGCGCCGCGGGCTGGGGTGCTGGGGTGCTCGGGTTCAGGGGAGCAGCCACAGCCGTCGCGCCCGCACGACCGCCTCGTGCCGGGTCCGTGCGTCCAGTTTGCGCATGATCGTGTACAGGTAGGACTTGACGGTCTCGGGGGTGAGCGAGAGCCGTTCGGCCACCTCCGCGTTGGTGAGGCCGAGCGCGACCTGGGACAGCACGTCGGTCTCCCGCGGTGACAGTCGAACCGTGGGCGTCCCGGCCAGCGGGGCGCCCAGCCGGGCGAGCCGCTCGGTGGCGGCGTCGGTCCGGCGCCGCAGCTCGGGGTCGGTGACCGCGGGCGCGATGGAGCGCAGTTCGGCGTGCACCGCGCGCACCTCCTCGAGGTCCGCCAGATCCCGCAGCCCCGGCCGGAACTCGGCCGTCGCGAGCCGGTCGTCGACCTCTTCCCGCGCGGCCAGCGTCAGCGACAGGCGCGAGCCGGCGGCGAGGAAGGCCTCGCGGGCCCGGTCACCGAGCGGCATCCGCTCCCGCAGGGCGCCGTAGAGCACGGCCCGGCACCGGCCGCGCACCCGGACCGGGACCGCGAGCACCGATGAGATCCCCTCGGCCAGTACGGGACGGTCGTAGTCGTGGGTGATGGTGCGGGCGGCGACGTAGTCGTCGACGGCCGCCGGGCTCCCCTGGGCGACGACCCGCCCGCCCAGGCCCGCGCCGGTACTCACGTGCAGGTCGCGCATGCTGGTCGTGCGGGTGCCGAGGAAATCGGTCAGGACCAGCCGGTCACCTGACACCGTGCCGGCGAAGAGCACCGGAACTCCACTGTGGCGCCGTGCCTGTCGCAGGCCCGCGCGCAGTGCCTCCCGTGTCGCCTCATTCGTCGAGCCGCCGTGGTCAGCGGGCACATGCATTCAATCCTCCGTCGCTTCCGCGGGATGGTGCGGCGCACCTACCCGGTCGGCACCGGGCCCGGCCCGGACACTTACTTCCGGGGGTGGCGGACACCGGTTGGCTGTGGCGATCCTGAGCGCACCGGAAAGGGTCAGCCCAACAAGAAATATGACGCCGAACGCCCTCGGGAGCCGCCATGCCCACAGAACGCGCCGTGCCGAGTTATTCGTCCGGCATCTCGCACACTCCGTTGCTCGGGGAGACCATCGGGGACAATCTCGACCGGACGGTGCGTACCTTCGGGGAACGGGACGCGCTGGTGGACCGGGCGACCGGCCGGCGCTGGACCTACGCCGAACTGGGCGCCGACGTCGACGCGCTGGCGCTCGGCTTACTCGGCCTCGGGATCGTGCCGGGTGACCGGGTCGGGATCTGGGCGCCGAACTGCGCCGAATGGACGCTCACCCAGTACGCCACGGCGAAGATCGGCGCCATCCTCGTCACCATCAACCCGGCCTACCGGTCCCACGAGCTCGAGTACGTGCTCAACCAGTCGGGCCTGCGCCTGCTCGTGGCCGCGCGGACGTTCCGGACGTCCGACTACGCCGGCATGATCGACGAGGTCAGGCCGCGCTGCCGGGCCCTGGAACGGGTGGTGCTGCTCGGCGGCGAGGACTGGGACTCGGTGCGCCGTGCCGAGCGCGATCCGGACCGGCTGGCCGGGATCGAGCTGTCCGTCGACGACCCGATCAACATCCAGTACACCTCCGGTACCACCGGCTTTCCCAAGGGCGCGACGCTGTCGCACCACAACATCCTGAACAACGGGTTCTTCGTCGGCGAGCTGTGCGGTTACACCGAGGCGGACCGTATCTGCATTCCGACTCCGCTGTACCACTGCTTCGGGATGGTCATGGGCAACCTGGCGGCGACCAGCCACGGCGCGTGCATGGTGCTGCCCGCGCCCTCCTTCGATCCGAAGGCGACGCTGGCCGCGGTGCAGGCCGAGCGGTGCACGTCGCTGTACGGGGTGCCGACGATGTTCATCGCCGAACTGGCCGATCCCGACTTCGAGTCCTTCGACCTGTCCTCCCTGCGGACCGGGATCATGGCCGGCTCGCCGTGCCCGGTCGAGGTGATGAAGCAGGTGGTCGAGCGGATGGGCATGGCGGAGGTGTCCATCTGCTACGGCATGACCGAGACCTCACCGGTGTCCACGCAGACCCGGGTGGACGACTCGATCGAGCGCAGGGTGTCCACCACCGGCCGGGTCGGCCCGCATCTGGAGGTCAAGGTCGTCGCCCCGGAGACCGGGCTGACCGTGCCGCGCGGCACGCCGGGGGAGCTGTGCACCCGTGGCTACTCGGTGATGTCGGGGTACTGGGACCAGCCGGAGAGGGCCGCCGAGGTCGTCGACGCGGCGCGCTGGATGCACACCGGGGACCTGGCGGTGATGGATGACGAGGGCTATGTGAGAATCACCGGCCGCATCAAGGACATGGTGATCCGGGGTGGCGAGAACATCTATCCGCGGGAGATCGAGGAGTTCCTTCACACCCACCCCGACATCCTCGACGCCCAGGTCATCGGCATGCCCGACCCGAAGTACGGCGAGGAGCTCATGGCCTGGATCCGCCTGCGGGAAGGCGCCGCACCGTTGGACGCCCGGAGCCTGCGCGAGTACTGCACCGGCCGGCTCGCCCACTACAAGATTCCCCGCTACGTCCACATTGTCGACGAGTTTCCGGTGACCGTCACCGGCAAGGTGCGCAAAGTCGAGATGCGGGCGGCGGCCATCGGCATTCTCGGTCTCGCGGGCACCGCCGGGGTGAGCTGACCCTCGCGCCGGCCCGACGGCGCTCCCGGTGTTCCCCGGCTCCCGACACTCCCGGCTGGCGGCCGTCCGGGCGGCGTCAGTAGTCGTGCTGCATCAGGTCGATGACGTTCTTCGCGCGCTGCGCGAGCATGACCTGCCCGACGATCTCCATGTGCTCGGCCCAGTGCTTCTCGGCCGCGGTGGCGTCGCCGGCCTCGATGAGCGCGGCGAGCCGGGCCTGGGAGCGCAGGCCACGCAGCCGGGTGGCACTGGTGTCCTTTCCCTCGTCGGGCTGGCTGACGGCGGTGACGGCGCGGGCGACGATCTCGCCGAGCATCTCGGCGACGATGGTCAGGGTCTGGTTGCCGGCCAGCTCGACGAGGCGGGCGTGGAATCGCGCGTTGGCGAACCCGAACGCCTCGGGGTCGTCGATCACCTCGAGCTGTTCGGCGCTGAGCCGGCGCAGCTCCGCGGCCGCGGACTTTCGGGAGGGTGCCGCGGCCACCAGCCGGGCGGCCATCGGCTCGATCGTGCCGCGGGCGTTGTAGACGTCCGCGAGCGGGACGTTGCGCGCCTGGAGCACGAGCGCCGCCGTGCGCGCCGTCATCCGCTCGCTGGGCTGGTGGGCGATGACGCCGCCGAGCACCCCGCGCCGGACGGAGATCAGGCCCTCCGCCTCGAGGATGCGCAGTGCCTCCCGCAGCGACGGGCGGGAGACGCCGAACCGGTCGACCAGGTCGGGCTCGCGGCCGAGCGACTCGCCCTCCGCCAGTTCGCCCCGCACGATGAGCCGCCGGAGCTCGTCGGCGATCTGCTGGGGCTTCTCACGGAGCGTGGGCCGCTGTCCACCGCGGGCTTTGCGTGGCTCGGCCACCTGGCTTGACCTTCTCTCCGCCGGCCGCGTGAACGCGATCCATCCAGCCTACCGGTGGGCGGTTTCTCATCGGCTCCGCCAGCAGCTGGTCCAACGTCCAGGCCATGCTATATCTCTAGATATTTTGGGGGAAGAGGGCTGGTGCCCCAGCGACGCACGTCACGCGTGGGAGGAACGGGTTGTCGGTGAACACGGGGGCGGGCGTCGCCCTCGACCGGGACGACAGCGTGCTGCGGATCGGCCTCGACCGGCCGCACCGCCCTCGACGCCGCGGCGGTACGCCGGATCGTCGGTGCGCTCGAGGACGCGGCCACCGACGACACGCTGCGGGTGATCCTGATCGAGAGCCGCGGCCCGGACTTCTGCTCCGGCGCCGACTGGGTCGCCTCCAACACCGCCGGCGGCGCCCAGCCGCGTCCCGGCAGCGTGCAGCGGCGCATCGCGCTGCAGGCACACCGGCTCGTCCAGCTCATCACCGAGGTGCAGCTTCCCGTCGTCTGCGCGGTCCGTGGCCACGTCGCCGGCCTCGGCTTCCAGCTGGCGCTCGCCGCCGACTTCACCGTGGCCGCCGAGGACAGCCGGTTCTGGGAGCCGTACCTGACCCGGGGCTTCAGCCCGGACAGCGGCGCGACCTGGCTGCTGCCCCGGCTGGTCGGCGTCGCCCGCGCCAAGGAGCTGCTCCTGCTCGGGCGGCTGTCCGGCGCGCAGACCGCCGAGTGGGGGCTCGTCTACCGGGCGGTGCCCGACGCCGAGCTCGACAAGGCGGCCGCGGAGCTGGTCGGGACACTCGGGCAGGCCGCCGCGGTCGCCGTCGGGCTCACCAAGCGCCTGGTCAACCGCGAGCTGGAACTGGGGCTGACCGAGGCGATGCAGGACGAGGCGTCCGCGCTCGAACTGACGTCCCGTACCGCCGACTTCCGGGAGGGGCTCGCGGCGTTCAAGGAGCGGCGGCCACCCGACTTCGGCGGGAGATAAAGCGAACCAGGTTACGCTCAAATCTCTGGCTGGATAGCTGTACATCCTTTTCCCTGCGCCATGGCCGTATACCTGCGGACTGACGGTGATCGGGTCGCGCCCTACGTTCTCAGTGGCGGACCGTGACATCGGGCTTGTCGTCATCTCATGGACCGGGCGCCGTCCCGGGTGACGGAACCGTCGCCTGCCCCTAGACTAAAAGGCATGCGAATGTACTTGTCCTCCTTTCGTAACGGCAACAAACCCGACGAGCTGCTGCGGTTACTCGGCGACGGCCGTCGAGCAGCGCTTATTCTCAACGCGCAGGACTGGAAGGCGCCCGAGGATCGCGCTACCGACCTCGCGCAAGAGGTCGAACGCTTGGAATCTATTGGCCTGCAGCCCGAGGAGACGGACCTGCGGCAATATTTTGGCAGGCCGGATGAACTGAGGCAGGCGTTAGTCGGCTATGACTTGATCTGGGTGCGGGGTGGCAACGTCTTCGTGCTACGACGCGCTTTTAGGCGGAGCGGCGCAGACAGTGTAATTCCCGAGCTGGTCAACGGTGACGCAATTGTTTACGGTGGTTACAGTGCCGGCGTGGACATCATGCAGCCACATTTGCATGGAATCGAACTGGTGGACGATCCAAGCGTGATCCCGGAAGGCTACGACGAGGAAATCATCTGGGACTGTCCCGGTCTGATTCCATACTGTGTTGCGCCACATTACAAGTCCGACCATCCCGAGTCCGCCGACATCGACAAGGTGGTCAGCTACTACATCGACAACCACATTCCCTTTGTAGCGCTTCGTGATGGCGAGGTAATCGTTGTCGATGGCGATGAACAGAAGTTCGTTGGTTAGGGTTGGGGAAATTAGTCCGGTTCACCCACCGCCGCCGGTCGGAGGAACCGTTCGCGCTGCCGGTCCTGTCGGGTTCGCGCGCCTTCTTCGCCGGCGACCCGTCCTGCCGGCCCGAAGGTGAGCACGTTCCGGCCCCGCGACCACTGTTCGGTTCCCCTGACGGCCTGTGGGTCGACCCCGACGGCCGGCTGTTCATCGAGCCGGCGCCGGAGAACCCGCGTGCCGTCAGCAACCGGCCCGACTTCGACCCGGCCGGCCGGCCCCGCCCGGCGACCGTCGTGATCCACCGGAAGGGCGGCGGGAAGACCGGCACCTGATCCCGCCCAGCCACCCTGTTACGTACCGGCCCGCCTACCCCTCTACGCACGCAGCGTTCCACCCGCTGCCCGTCGAAGCACCCGGTCCCTGACTCCGATCCTGGCCGACGTGACCCGTCCGGCCGGGGTCGGAGTTCGCCACTTTCGCAGCTCACGGGCTCGGCGGGGAATGCCCGCGCCCGAGCTTTCGCGGCGCGGCCGCCGAAGACCGGCCCGGCCGGCCCGGAAGGCCCGGTGATAACTTTGCGTGACTTTCCGCAAATGGCTCCCCTTCGGAGTGAGGGTTCCTTAATCTGTTGTCCAGAGGGTTCCCGTTGATCCTCCTGGGTGTGGTGTGCGCACCCGTGGCGAACCCCTCTGTGTATAACGGGAACTGTCGCCGTCCCGCCGGTTGCCTGAAAGCAGACACCGGCGCCGGGGGCGTGTCCCGTGTTTCGTCCTGGCGGATCGTGGCTGTACGGGGGATGCATCGTGGAGCCGGAAAAATACAACCTGAACTTGAAGGGCAGGACGAACAACCCGCTCAAGACTCTTCCCGGCAAAACGATCTCCGGCAAGAAGGTTGACCTCATGTACCACCACATAGTGCCGCTCAGCAAGCTCCGGGACTTCTGGAACAAGCTCGTCGAGAGCGGGAGAACCGAGAATCTCAAGTTCCTCCTCCAGCTCCGCGACGGCATCACGGAAGGAACTTACTCCGAGCTTCTTTCTCCCATTGGGAATATCCACGAAAGCGACGCCGCGCAGGCCGCGGAACTGGCCTCCGGAATCTATAACGGTACGGTTTCCCACGACCCGAAGGCCAAGTCGCGCCCCGACCCGTGGGATGATTTCATAAGCGTCTACACCTGGATTCCAGGAAATCTCTTCATAGGTCCCAGGGATCGGGTTGACGATCCCAAGGACAATCTTGACGAAATAGCCTCCCACATAATCGGGAGCGACAGGGAGGGGCGCTACGACAAGATTTCAAAAGCCTTCACAGAGATCTCTAAATACCTGGACGACAAGTCCGACAAAGCGTCGGCCGAACTCGCTTCGAATGCGCTGAGCGAGGTGGCCGCGTGTATAGGAGTTCAAGCGTACAAAGCCGAGAACTGGACCTGGATCGACGGCAAGAAGGGGCCGGAGTTCCAGGGATGACAGCGAGCGGACCGGTGTGACACCGTCCGTCGGTCCCGGTGCGACGACGGATGCGCACCGTACCGGCCGGGAAGTGTCCTGCCGCGGTTTTCGAACGTGCCCGCAAGTGGAAGTCCGTGATCCGAGGGAGGGGTTCAGTGGATCTCGACGCCCTGAAAGCGCATCTCCTGAGCCTGGGTGATCCACCGACACTGCGGGCCGCGGACACCGCGCTCCCCGCGCAGCTGCGCGCCATGCTGGCCACCTTCCCGGACGGTGTCTGCCAGGGCGCGGCGGGCAGCGGGCGGCCGGAGGTGGACGCCGGGCGGACGACGCTCTCACTCACGCTGACCTGGGCGTCGCCTGCCTGGCCCGTCGGCGCCGTCGTGACCATGGCGGTGACGGGCGTGTCGGTGGCCGTGACGAGCCAGGGCCTGGTCACCCTCACGCTCGGCGGTGTGTTCGACACGGTGGAGGTCGTGTCGACGGTCACCGCGGACGACCTCGGGCGGCTGACCGCCGCCGTGCGACCGGTGCGTCCCGGCGCGTTCGCCGCCGAGCTGGAGAAGCTCGGCAGGCGCCTCGGCGGTGACACCGTCTGGCAACAGGCGACGGACGGGCTGCGCGCGTTCGCCTTCGACCCCGCCGATGTCGCCGGCATTGATTACCGCCTCATCAGGAAAGCGGCTGCCGAACCGGCCGCCTATCAGGTGGACGCCATGGCGATCGTGGCCTCGCTCACCATCAGGGCGCTGCCGCTCGATGTCGCCGTGTGGCTTCCCCGGCTGGCCCTCACCGGCACGCTGACGGACGCGCGACCGATCCCTGCCCGGTCCCTGCTGGAGTCGTTCGGCATACCTGGGGGTGAGATACCCGAGGACTGCGCCGTCAGTGAGCTGTCCTTCGCCGCCGTCCTCGGGGACGACTACCTCCTTCGGATGACGGCCTCCGGTGACTGGCCGATCGGTCCCCTCGCGATCCGATCCCTGTCTCTTTACGTCTACTACGCGAACGGCGCGGGATTCACGGCCCGGGTCGGGGGCACGGTGTCGATCGGCTCCGCGCTGAGCATCGACATCTCGGCCGGGAAGGTCGGCGGCGCGCAGGGCGGCTGGGAATTCAGCGGCGGCCTCACGGCGGGCACGAACCTCGGCATGGCGGAGGTGATCGACGCACTCGGGCTGACCGACGTTCCCGGGCCGGTCAGGTCCCTCGAACTCACCACCCTGACGCTCTCGTACACCACCGGTTCGGCCGCCCTCGACTTCGTCTGCGAAGGCGACCTGACCATCGCGGACGGGGTCACGGCCACGCTCCGGGTGACGGTCACCCGCGACGGCTCGGCTACGCGCTACGGCGGAATGCTCGACGTCGACGGCTTCGCCTTCGAGGTCGACTTCGACGAGGAGAAGTCCGGCGCCGACATCCTCGTCGCCACATATCACGGTGCCGCGCAGGGCACCGAGATCGTTCTGCGGGACTGGGTCGCGCATTTCTCCGCCGACCTGGCCGCCGACGTTCCCGACAGTCTGCGGATCGGGCTGAAGGACGCCAAGTTCGTGCGGGTGAAACCGGCGGGTGGCCCGGCCCGGTTCTGCCTCGGGGTGGACCTCTCGGCGGGTTTCGACCTTTCCCAGCTTCCGCTCGTCGGTGGGTTCCTGTCGACGTTCGGGACGGTGAGCGTGGAGAACCTGCAGGTCCTCTACAGCTCCGGAGCCTTCGACGCCCAGACGGCCGCCACGGTCAACCGGCTGCTCGGGCCGGCCAAGGTGGTGGCCCTCCCGCGGGCCGGGCTGGCGGCGGGCGTCGCCGCGCTGGCCGATCTGCGGATCGGGAAGGAGACCACGGCGGTCGCCCTCGGCGTGCCGTCCTCGAACGCCGGCGGCGGCAAGCTCCCCAGCACCCCCAGCACCCCCAGCACCCCCGGCACCCCCGACACGTCCGGTGCGCCCGATCCGTCCAAGGCGCCTGACACCTCCGGTACGGGTGCCTCCAGCGTCCACTGGGTGTCGGTGCAGAAGCAGCTCGGCATCGTCCACGTCGACCGGGTCGGCGTGATGTACCAGCACAACGTGCTGCTGTTCGCGCTGGACGCCTCGGTCGCCCTCGGCCCGCTGGCCCTCTCGCTCGACGGTCTGGCGGTCGGCTCCCGGCTGGACAGGTTCGCGCCGACGTTCCGCCTCGACGGCCTCGGGATCGGCTACAGCGCCGCTCCGGTGGAGATCTCCGGCGCGCTGCTGCACCTGCCCGACGACCAGCTTCCCGCCACGGTGGCGTTCCAGTACGACGGCACGGCCACGGTCGGCCTGCAGAGCTTCTCGCTGGCGGGTCTCGGTTCGTACGCGCAGCTGACGGACGGCGCGCCCTCGCTGTTCGTCTTCGCCCAGCTGGAGGCGCCGCTGGGCGGGCCGCCGCCGGTCATCGTCACCGGGCTGATGGCCGGGTTCGGCTTCAACCGGGAGCTGACGCTGCCGAGCCCCCGGGAGGTCTCCGGCTTCCCGCTGCTGAGCCTGCACAAGCAGGGCCCCGGCACCGGGCACAAGCCCTCCCACGTGCTCGACGTCCTGGAGGGGCGTGAGCCGGCCGTGGTCGGCAGCCAGCCGCGGCGGTGGATCGCCCCCCGCGAGGGCTCGTACTGGCTGGCCCTCGGGGTGGAGTTCACCGTGGCCGAGGTGGTGAACGCCAAGGTGCTGCTGGCCGCGGAGCTCGGCGCGGAGCTGGCGCTGGCCGTGCTGGGCCTCGCGACGATCCAGCTGCCGCTGCCCACCGAGTCCGCCACCACCACCTACGTCTACGCGGAGCTGGGTGTGGAGGCCGTCATCCGGCCCATCCAGGGCAGCGTCGAGATCGCCGCGCAGCTCTCCCCGGCCTCGTACGTGCTGACGCCCGCCTGCCACCTCACCGGCGGGTTCGCCGCCGCGACCTGGTTCGGGAACAACCCGCACGCCGGGCAGTTCGTCGTCACCCTCGGCGGCTACCACCCGGCGTTCAGCCGACCCTCCTACTACCCCGACGCGCCGCGGCTGGGGATCGACTGGGCGGTCAGCGGCAGCGTGTCGATCAGGGCCCAGGCGTATCTGGCCGTCACGCCGTCCTGCGCGATGGCGGGCGCGCGGCTGGAGGTCCTCTTCCACGAGGGCCCCATCCGGGCCTGGTTCACGGCGCAGGCCGACGTGCTGCTGTCCTGGCGGCCGTTCTTCTTCGACGCGCGCATCTCGGTGAGCATCGGCGCGTCCGGCAGCCTCAACCTGGGGATCCTGCACGTCACGATCAGCGGTTCGATCGGCGCGACCCTGCACCTGTGGGGGCCGCCGACCGGCGGTTCGGTCACCGCGCACTTCCCCCTCATCGACGTGACCGTCAGCTTCGGCGGCTCCCGCGGGGGAGCCGAGACCGAGGCGCTGGGGTGGGACGTGTTCGCCAGCCTGCTCCCGAAGCCGGCGGACGTCGTCACCATCGCGCCGGTCTCCGGCGTCGACGGCGCCGAGGAGGATCCCGGCGCGGGCGCCCAGGGCGCAGGCGCCCAGGGCACGGGTGGCAAGGTGTGGCAGGCGCGGGCCCGGGACCTGCGCCTGTTCACCCAGTCCGCGGTGCCGGCCAGCCACCTGCGGACGGGCGACGCGCCCCTGGCCTCGTCCGGGCCCGGGGACGGCCCCCTGGTCGACGTGCGTCCCATGGACCGCGCCGGCCTGGTCGGTGAGCACCGGCTGAGGCTCTTCTACGCGGACAGGCCCGCGTCGACGGACGGCTGGACGTTCACCGCCCGCACGCGGGGCGTGCCCGCGTCGCTGTGGGGTGCCCCGCCGACCCCGTTCAGCCACACGCCGTCCACACCCAGCGCCGAGGTGCTGCCGGACCGGCCGGTCGGCTTCGACGTCCAGGCGCCCCGGCCCGAGCTGGCCGGCTCGCGCGGGGTCTTCCCGCTCAGCGAGTACAGCGAGGACGAGCTGCCGCCCGGTCTGTCGCCGCTGCCCCGGGAGCCGGTGGCCAACCGCGACTTCGTCGGCGCACCCGACCCGTCCTGCGTGGATCTGCTCGGGCACCTCGACCGGGGCGACGCGAGGAGCGGGCGCGACCAGATGTACGCCGCCCTGGCCGACGCCGAACTGCTCACCGATCTCGGCGACAGCGCCCTGGCGGGCCTGGCGGCGGGCGCGGCCCACTTCTACAGCGAGGCGCCGATGGTCCAGCGCGCGCAGGAAGCGGGGAGCCGCGGATGAGCCCGAGCCCGCAGCACCCCGCCCGCGACACGATCCCCCTCGGGGACATCGAGCTGCACGACCACTACCTGCCCGCCCTGCGCGCCGGCGACTACCGGATCGAGGTCACCCACACCCTGCGCGGCGGGGCGCAGGACGGCGCGCCGGTCGTGGGCGGGCCGTTCACGGCCGCCCAGAAGTTCACCGTCCGCGGCCCGCAGGTGCGGATCGACGCCGACGCGGTGGTGGCCAAGCAGCCTCCCGACGCCTCGAGCGGCAGGTTCGCCGAGGTCCTGCCGCACGTGGTGCTCGGCGACCCCATGCTGCCGTGGGAACGTCCGCTGGGCGGGGCCTCGCGCGACACCCCGTGGCTGGCACTGCTGGTGCTCACCGACGACCAGCTCGTCGGCGGCCTCACCACCCCGACCCGCACCATCTCCGCCACTGTGGCGGAGTTCCTGGCCGGCGACCCCGCCGTGCTCAAGCCCGCGCTGACCGTGGAGTCCGACATCGGGCCCGGCGACCCGTGCGTGTACATCCAGGTCGCGGCGGCCGAGTTCCACGCCGTGGCGCCTCGGCTGGAGGAGCTGCGCTTCCTCGCCCACTGCCGCGGTGCCAACACCGGGGACCGGCCCATCCTGGGCCTCCAGGAGGACGGGCTGTTCTCCGTCATCGTCGCCAACCGCTTCCCGGCCGCCGCCCCGCCCGGTTCCGACCCCGGGACCGGCACGAAGAACATCGTGCATCTCGTCTCCCTGGAGGGCCACGAACGGATCCTCGCGGACGCCCCGGACTTCCAGGGCCGCTCCTCGGTGGCGCTGCTGTCCCTGTGCAGCTGGTCGTTCCAGGCCCAGCCCGACCGCGAGGCGGACTTCGCCGACCTCGCCGAAGGACTCACCCGGACCCCCTCCGGTACCCGGGCCGGGCGCGACGACATGTGGCTGCGCCTGCCCGGCCCGCCCGGGCAGACCGACACCGCCGCGCGGCGACACGTGGTCCGGCGGATCGACGACGGGTACCTGCCGTTGCCTTACCTGACCCGCTCGGGCGAGGCCACCTACGGCTGGTACCGAGGGCCGCTCATCCCCGTGCTGCCCCTGGCCACCGACCGGGCGGCGCAGGCCACCACCGCCGACGCGCTCATCGCCTACGACCCGGCCTGGGGCAGCTTCGACCTGTCGCTGGCCGCCGCGTTCGAGACCGGCCGGGCCCTCGCCCTCGCCGACGCCCCCTTCGCCCAGCACCTGCTCGCGTTCAAGCACGCCACCCGGCACCTGGTGGACAGCCTCCACCACCAGGCCACCAGCACCCACCTGCGGCAGGACGGCAGCGGGAGCCCGCGGCCGAGGACGGCGCGCGCCGCGTTCGGCACCCTGCTCGACGGCCACCTGCTCACCGCCCTCGGCACGCCACCGGGCAGGCCTCAGGACCCGTGGACCCCGCCCGCGCCCGCCGCGCCGTCCGCCGACCCGGCCGGCGGGATCGAGGCCGTGCTGCGCTCGCACACCACCCGGGCCGCCCTCGCCGGCGCGATGGACGCCGACGACGGCCTCGGGGAACACCTCGACCGGGTCGCGGACTGGCTCGGCCGGCTTCTGCTGCTCCACCCCGTGCCGTTCACCCACCTGGTGCCCGACGAACGGATGCTGCCGCGGGAGTCGCTGCGCTTCTTCCACCTCGACCCCAGCTGGCTGGACGCCCTGGTCTCCGGTGCTCTCAGCATCGGCGCGCAGTCCAGTCGGGACACCCTCCAGGACCAGATCGTCGCCGCGACGATCCGGGCCGCGGCGGCGGAGAAGGCGGCCGGGTACCGCGCGACGCAGCGCGGCATCGAGGCCGGTGACATGGAGGCCGGTGACCCCGCACCCGTGGGCACGGCGTTCGGGCCGGTATCCGGTCTGCTGCTGCGCTCGGCGCTCGTCTCCGGCTGGCCGAACCTGGCCGTACGCGCCAGCGACGCGGCCGGCGAGCCGCTGCCCCTCCTGCGGATGGACCATCTCGCGCCCACCGTGCTGCTCTGCTTGTTCGACGGCCTGCCCGCGGCCGTCGAGCTCAGGGAGCCCCAGGAGGGTTTCCGGTTCGGTGTCGAGGACCACGGCCTGATCCCGCTGCGCAACCTGCTGACCCCGCCCCGCTCACCGCGGGGTCTGCCACTCGGCGAGCAGATCGGCACCGACCTCACCTTCCCCGTCCTGGATCACCTCAGGGTCGGAGTCGACGGCCGGATCCTGGACCTCGGTTCGCTCGTCCCCGCGCTGGCGGCGGCTCTGGACGCCGCGCACGGCACCGCCGTCGGCCCCCTCGGTCCCGCCGACCTGGCCCTGCAGATGGTCAAGGTCCCCGAGGCCATCCGCTTCACCGGCCCGAACGGAGACCGAGGTTGACCGCCCGCCCCGCGCTCGTCGTCCCCGTCGACCTCGACGTCCTCGTGGTCAACCGGGCTCTCCAGGGCCGCGACGCGTTCCGCAGCTGGCAGCACACCTACCTGGCGCTGGACGACTACCTGAGCCCGGAGCCGGACGGGGGAGACCGCCAGAGCAACGACCCGGTGCACAGCCACACCGGCGTCCACCTGCACTGGACCCTGCCCAGGGGGCTGCGCCACGGCGTGCAGGACCCGGCGACCGGTGAGATCGACTACCCGCTGGTACCCAACCGCTGGCTGGTGATCCGCTTCAGCGGTACCGGCACCCGCCTCGCCAGGGCGTGGGTGATCGAAAGCGACTGCCCGTACAGCCCGCGGGCGCAGGACGACGGACACGGCCTCGCGCGCTCCAGCCCCTACCTGGTCGACGCCACCACCCTGCGCGCCTGGCAGGCCAGCCCGGACCCGTACCGCAACACCATGGACCCCGACGCCGGGCAGGTCCAGATCGGGCTCGCCTTCCCGCACACCGACACCCCGTGGACGGAACGCGCCGGCCGCGACCCCCTGTTCGTCACCGCCATGGGCAGCGGGGACCCGTACTTCACCACCTACACCCCGCACAACACCAACGTCTTCTCCTTCCTCGACGACCTCTCCGACATCACGTCCGCCACCGCCCTCGGCTACCGGGTCGTCGGCTGGTACTCCGATCCGGACGCCGACGTCCTCGCGTCCCGCCCGCCCGGCACCTCCTACGCCGACCAGCTCGCGCACCTCGGCTGGCAGGATCCCCGCCTGACCGGCGAGGCCGCTCACGACGCCGCGGTCAGCCCGATCACCCGCAGCCTGTACGCGGGCACGGCCCTGACCGTCGGCTGGGATCCCGCCGCGAGCGCGGCGCCCGTCCCGGACCCGCTGGACACGATCCAGGACAACGGCGCGCTGAGCGTCGCCCTGGGCAACACCACCGAGGACGCCTTCACCGCCCTCGCCGGCCAGGCGCTGCACGCGACCGGCGCCGCGCCCTCCGCCGCCGACGTGGCGCTGCTGCGTGCGTTCCTGCACGACCTGCTCGCCGTCGCCGAGGAGAAGGGTGGCGACGAGCGGGTACGCCGCCACGTCCGCGACGCCTCGTTCGCCACGTCGACCGGCGGCCATCGCTGGACGGTCACACCGCCCCCCGCCGACCCCCCGCCCACTGACGGCTCGCCCACCGCCGGCTCGCCCACTGACAGCTCGCCCGCCGCCGGCTCGAACGCCGAGGCCGCGGCGCCGGCTCCCTTCGTCCCGCCGGCGTGGCTGGCCACGCTCAACGACGATCAGCGTCAGCTCGACGAGCGGCTCGGCGAGCTGCGGGACCTCCAGTGGCGGCTCAACGCCCTGTGGCTGAAGAACGGGATCGCGGGGGCGTCGATGTTCCCGCCCGACGACGTCCCCGACCAGGACCTGATGGCGCGGGAGCTCGACGCCGAGCAGGAGGGATCTCTCGCCCACACCGTGGGCGTCCGAACCGCCCAGGTGCGGGAACTGGCCGCGAAGGTCCCCCAGCCCGACCAAACCCAGCCCCACGCCAGCGCCCATGACGCGTTCCTCGCCGGGGTCGGCGCCTTCGCCGTGGCGAAGGCGCTGGGCGGGGGCGCCGAGCTCAAGGCCGTCCCGCGTCCCCCGTACGCGCAGAGCAACAACCCCGTGGTGAGCCTGTCGGGGATACTGCCCCCGGCCGACGCGACCGTCCCCGACCAGCCCATACCCGTACGGCCACTCACCGACGACGGCGCCGCGCTGATCAGCGCCGTCACGGTCGCCGGCACGACGATCACCGCGGTACCCGGCCGCGGCCCGGTACCCGCCGTCGCGGGTCTCGACGCCTTCCCACCCGAGGTACCCGGGCTGCTCGCGGAGTACTTCCTGCTCGATCCCGGCAACGCCGCCGCGCTGGCCGCCGCCGGCGGCCAGCCGGCGGAGCAGGTCGGTGCCGTCCTGAGCGCCCACCCACCCGGCGCCTACACCGGCACCCTCCCGGAGCTGGGCCTGGAACCCTGGACCCAGCCCTGGGAGCCGCTGTTCATGGAGTGGAAGATCTCCTACCGGCACATCCCCCACACCGTGGGCGCGCGGCGCTGCTGGACCTTCGACGGCACCGACTACCGCTTCACACCGGAGGACGTCGACATCCCCCTGGACAGGGTCACCGTCACGGGTGTCTCCGCGCTCGGCCCGCACCCCCGCTCCCTGTTCGCCGCCAGGCTGAAGGAGTACGTCGCCCAGCACGGCACCGACGACCAGCAGGACCAGCTCGACACCTGGCTCACCGCGATCGGCGACTGGGGGCTACTCGCCCAGGAACTCACCGGCTTCAACGATCGCCTGGCCGCCCGCGACCTGCGCGCCTTCCGCCGCCCCACGACCGACGACACCGACTTTCCCACCGTCGCCGACCTCGTCGGCTACCCGGACGCCGCCACCGAGGACGGGCTGCCCGCGCGTTACCGCGGCCGGGTCAGCAGCTTCCCGTACCTGCCCGGCAGCGCCAGCGCCCCCTTCCACGAGACCCGACAGGGGCAGATCTGCGTCGAGGAGCTGTTCCTCTACGACAAGTTCGGCCGCGTCCTGGACGTCGTCAGCGCCGACACCGCGAGCAGCGGCCTGCACGACTACCGCAACTTCCCGCTCACCGTCGACACCGCCCTCGCCGTCGAGACCTCGCTGACGCCGACGATCGCCTCCGTCGCCCAGCTACCCCCGCGCCCCCTGCAACCCGCCCGGCTCGACTTCGACCTCCTCGACGCCCGGACCGGCACGCGGATCGTCGGCACCGCGGCCGACCCCAGCCCCATCAGCGGCTGGATCCTCCCCAACCACCTCGACCACAGCCTGCTGCTCTACGACCCGGCGGGGCTCCTGCTCGGCACCTACCAGCTGCTCACCGGAACCGACGGCCAGCGCACCGGCCAGTGGGAACCCCCACCCGGCAGCACCCTCACCACCCCGGAGCAGCTCGCCGCCCACGCCCCCGAGATCGCGGCCCTCATCGGTTCCCCGACGCTCGCCACCGAAGCCAACCTCACAGCCTTCCTCGACGTCATCGACTCCACCCTGTGGACCACCGACCCGCTCGGCCAGCGCGCCGACCAGAACCTGTCCCTCCTCCTCGGGCGCCCGCTGGCCCTCGTCCCCGCGCAGCTCCGGCTGACCCTCGACGGACCCCCCATCCGCGACACCGGATGGGCCGCCACCCTCGACCCGCCGCCGCCGGCCTTCACCGGCGACCAGTTCGAGATCCGCCTCGGCGACGTGGCCGCCCGCGACGACGGCCTCATCGGCTACTACGCCACCGACCCGCACGGGGCCTACGACTACGACTGCTTCCACAGCGTCACCGCTCCCGACGACCGGCAGGACTACACCACCCAAATCGGGCCGCCCGGCGCCGTGTCGGCCGGGAACTACGTTCCGCTGACGTTCGGCGACCCGGCGCCCACCCGGCTGCTCCTGCTCCTCGATCCGCGGGCCCCCGTCCACGCCACCAGCGGCATCACCCCCACCGCCACCGTCACCGTCCCGCCCCGGCACACCGACGACGCGCTGCGTCACCTGCAGGCGCTCTTCCGTTTCGGTCCCGTCCTCACCACCGAACACGCTCCGGCCAGCCCGCCCGAGGCCGACCCCGAGGCCGACCCCGAGACGCTCGCCTTCCCCCGGCCGGCCGAGAAGAACGGCTCGTGGTCCTGGCTGCGCCCGGCGCCGGGTGAGGCTCCCTGGGTGCCGTACGCGCTGATCCCGGCACCGCTGGAGGCGCGGTTCCCGGACGGCCCCGTTCTTCTCGAGGACGGCCTGCTCCGCTTTCTCGCCGACCCGGAGCAGTAACCACGTTCCCTCTCCGACGCACGTCAGGACACCGCGGTAAGGACCCGCACGCCAGGAGGATTCGCAATGGCCGCAAACCCTCTGTTCAACTACCTACTCGCCACCAGCCCGTCACCGCTCGAGGCGGGCGGTGACCCGGAGAAGGGCACCAATGCCTGCATCAACATCTCCGTTGACCATGGCGACCAGACCATCTACGCCGACAAGATCGCGATCTCGGTGCCGGTCAACCCGCAGAGCGGCACCGCGTACTTCACCGAGAATCCGCGCATCGCGGTGAACAACGACAGATGGAAGCCGGTGTCGCTGGTGGCGGACACCGAGCAGGAGCTCACCGAGCATCATCAGCTCACCTTCCGCAACCCCAACCCCAACGATCCGGTCACCTACCCCCTGGCCTTCAGCATCAGCGGCCTGATCGCCACCGCCACCGGTGACCCGCTCGTCGTGCAGATCGTCGAATCCTCCGGCACGCAACCGCAGAAATTCACCCGCAAGAATCCGCGGACCCTGACCCTGCCCGTCATCCCGCCCGTCTTCTACCTGCGCAACTTCCTGGCCCGCAGCACGGACAGGCCGACCGTCCCCAGGACGAGGATCGACGCCGGCGAGTCCCTCCAGCTCTCCTGGGAGAGCAACGGCTCCTACTTCTGGCTGTACGACGGCAGCAACGCGGCCCCCGTGTTCGAGGGAACCGGCACCTCGTGGTCCGCCCCGTCGGGCACGGTCCTGCGCGACACCACCTTCATCGTGAAGGCGTCCGCCGTCGGCGGCGGACAGCAGGCCGCGGAAGGCTTCGAATCGGTCGAGCAGTACGCCAGCCTCACCATCGCCGTCAACAACCCCACCCTGACCGGACTGACCGTCTCCGGCCCGGTCACCGCCACGTCCACACTGACCGTCTCCGGCCCGGTCACCGCCGAGTCCACGCTCGACGTGTACCGGTCGCTGTCCGCCCGCGACGACGTGACGGTCCAGGAGGAGCTGACGGTCTCGGGCACTCTCACCGCCCGGTCCCGGCTCGACGTGAACGGGCTGCTGAGCGCCAACGACGACCTGACGGTCGGGAGCAAGCTGAGCACACAGGGCATCAACGGCGCACGGTTCGGGGAGGACATCGACGTCGGCGACAAGATCAGCACCTACGGTCACAACGGACTGAAGGTGCTGCACAACCTTTCGGTCGATGGCGGCACCGAATTCGTCGGGAGCGGAACAATCGTGCGTATCCGCGAGCTGCGGGGGCCCTACGGCGAGGATCTGACCATCAACAGCACCGTCCGGGTGCTGGAACAGTGCGGGTTCACCATCGCCGGCAGCACGGTCCTGCGCGACGGGGACCACATCGGCCTGCAGAACAGGCAGAAGGACGGCTGGCTCTACGCGGCCGTCTACAACCACGACGACGACCGCGGCTACATCTTCAGGTGGAATCCCGGTAACCGGGTGGGTGGGGACAGCTGGCGGGTGACCCGCGACTGACCGGACGTTTTGTCCCCCGCCCGGTTCTGAGTCGGACCGGCTCAGAACCGGGCCGGCTCAGAACCGGGTGCCGCCGTCGATGTTGATGACCGCGCCGGTGAGGTACCCCGCGCGGGGCGACAGGAGGAAGGCGAACAGGTCGCCGACCTCGACCTGACCGACGAGGTCCGCCAGGCCTGGCTCTACGACAACGCCCGGTCCTTCTTCTTCGCGCAGCGCGAGCCCCTCTTCGCGCAGCGCGAGCCCCTCTTCGCGCAGCGCGAGCCGGGCCGGTAGCGGGCACACTGGTCGAGGCGCCGGGGATCGTGGCGGTGAAGTGCCGCTGGCCACCTTTCCCGACGCCGCCGGGGGCTTACCCCGTAGCGTCACCAGCACCTCCTCGACACAGGGGGCGATCAGACCCGCGACGAAGGGCATGTGACGATGGCGGACGTGTCGGTGCGGTTGCAGGCGGATGCCGGCGCCGAGATCGTTCTGAATCTGTCTGTGCTTCAGGCGATCCGGCTGGTCGAGGCCATCGCGGGCCGGGCCGCGGAGGTGCTGCCCGAACCCGGGCGGATCCAGGCCGACGGACGTTGGCTGGCGCCGAACACCGGTCCGCAGCCGTCGGGGGCGGCACCGCCGCGACCCGGCCGGTGAAGCCGCCCGGCGGGCCCGCCCCCAGGTCAGAGCCCGCCCCAGGTCAGGGGGCGCCGCTCGCCTGCGGCCCGCGCGGGACGTCACGGAAGGCCCCGGTGTCGGCCCGCTGCTCGCGGGGCATGCCGAGCAGCCGTTCGCTGATCACGTTGCGGGCCATCTCGGTCGTGCCGCCGCCGATGCAGGCCGCCTGACGGGCCAGGTAGCCACGGGCGACCTGGGCACCGACCTCCTCGTGCGGCGCCCAGACCACGCCGGTGTCGGCGCACAGCTCGGTCGCGATCGCCGCGCGCCGGCTGGTCGCGGTGCCACTGAACAACCGGCCCATGGCGGCGGCGTGGTGCGGGAGGGCGCCGGCGGCCATCCTGCGGCTGACCGACTCGACGAGGGCCCGGGTGACGAGGGCGAGGATCTGCCCCTCGCCGATGAGGTCCCGGGTGCGGCTGTCGTCGATCGTGCCGAGGCGCCGGGCGTCGACCAGGGCCCGGCGCAGGTACAGGTGCAGGTGCAGGTCGTAGGTGACGCCGATCCCGCCGTGCAGCTGGACGCAGTCCTGGATCGCCTCGGGGCCGACCCGTCCGACATAGGCCTTGGCGGTGCTGGCCCAGGTGCGGGCGTCCGCGCGGCCGGTGCCGACCATCGGTACCGGGATCTACGCGAGATCCAGCGCAACATCATCGCCCAGCGGGCCTGCCGCCTGCCCCGAAGCCAGCCGGAACCGGGGCACCCCGCCGGGCGCCCGCCCGGCTGACCGGACGGCCCGCCCGGCTGACCGGACGGCCCGCCCGCGAGGCGGCGCATCTGCCGTTCCGGCCACGGGCCGGTGCGGTGCGGTGCCGGTGGGCCACCCGCACCGCACCGGCGCCCTGTCAACCCGCGGCAACGGCAGGACTCTGCTCGACCTCCGCACCGTGAATGCCCAGGTAGGCGTTCTCCAGGAGTTCGGGAGAGGCGGCCAGATCCTTGGCCGGCCCGCGCAGGACGATATGACCGCGGTTGAGGACGGCCGCGGCGTCGGCCACCTCGAGGGCGAGGTTGACGTGCTGTTCGACCAGGATCACCGCGCACTTGTGGTCGTTGGCGATGCGACTGACGGCGGCGAACAGATCCTCGACGATCAGGGGCGCCAGACCCATGCTGAGCTCGTCGATCATCAGTACCCGGGGCTGCTGGATCAGGGCCCGGGCCATGACCAGCATCTGCTGCTCACCGCCGGAGAGCGCCCCGGCCGGCAGGGTCCACCGCTTCTCGAGAGCCGGGAAGGACTCGAGAAGATCTCGCGGCTTGGGGCCGTTGCGCTTGGCCGCCACCCGGATGTTCTCCTCGACGGAGAGGGTGGTGAACAGGCAGCGGTTGTCGGGGACGAGCACGACGCCGGCCGCGTTCGCCGCGGTGGGCCGGCCGCTGCGCAGCCGCGCGCCGTCGACACTGACGGTCCCGCCCTGAGCCGGTAGCAGTCCGGCCAGGGTCAGCAGCAGCGTGGTCTTGCCGGCGCCGTTCGGACCGAGCAGCGCCAGCACCGTCCCGGCCTCGACGGCGAGATCGACGTTGCGGAAGGCGGTGGTGCTGCCTCGGCCGCCGGTGAGGTCGGCGCATTCCAGTCGGATGGTCATCGGGTCACCGCCGAGGATGTGGTCGCCGTCGAAGGCGCTGCCAACGGTGGGGTGGTTTCCGCCGCCGGGGCTGGGGTTGTGTCCGCGGGTGTGGTTTCCGCCGCCGGCGGTGGGGTCGTTTCCGTGGTGGTGGTTTCCGCTGCCGGGGCTGGGCCGTTGTCTGTGGTGGTTTCCGTCGCCGGCGGTGGGGTGGTTTCCGCCGCTGTCGTAGCAGCCGGCGCTGTCGTAGCAGCCGGCGCCGGTGTGGTGTCCGTGGTGGTGGTGGTTTCGGCTGCCGGGGCTGGGCCGTTGTCTGTGGTGGTGGTTTCCGTCGCCGGCGGTGGGGTGGTTTCCGCCGCTGTCGTAGCAGCCGGCGCCGGTGTGGTGTCCGTGGCGGTGGTTTCCGCTGCCGGCGTGGGGGTCTTGTCCACGGGGGTCGGGTCCGCGGGGGTGGCTTCCGCCGCCGCCGCCGTCTCCGCCTCGACCTCCGCCGAGGCGTCGTGGACGGAGCCGAGGTAGGCGTCGGCGACGGCTCGGTCCGCGCGGATCGTCGCGGGGGTCCCCTCCGCGATGACCTTGCCGAAGTCGAGGACGTAGATGTAGTCGCAGACGGACAGCACGAGCGAGACGTCGTGATCGACGAGGATCACGCCGACCCCGGTGTCGCTGATCGAGCGGATGCGCTCACCGAGCCAGGAGGTCTCGGTGGTGTCGAGCCCGGCGGCCGGCTCGTCGAGGAGCAGGGCCCGTGGGCTGGTGGCGCAGGCCCGCGCGATCGAGACCAGCTGCCGTTCGCCCTGGCTCAGTTCGTCGGCGTGCCGGTCGGCCCGGTCGGCGATGCCGACCAGGTCGAGGGCGGCCGCCAGGGCGCGGTGACGCTCCTCGCCGCGTGCGCCGAACAGCGCCGCGCTGACGTTCTCCTCGACGGTGAGGTCGTCGTAGAGCTCCAGGGACTGGAAGGTGCGGGCCAGGCCGCGCCGCACCCGCGCGTGGGTCGGCAGGCCCTCGATGGGCTCACCGACCAGCTGGATGGTGCCCGAGGCCTGGGCGAACCCGGTGGTCGCGTCGATCACGCTGGTCTTGCCCGCGCCGTTCGGCCCGATCAGGCCGACGATCTGGCCGGCGTGGACCCGCAGCGAGACCTCGGAGACAGCCGTCACGCCGCCGTAGCGAACAGTGAGCCCGGAGATGTCGAGCACCGTGGCCGCCGGCTGCGCCGGCACAGCCGGTTCTGCCGTGTCGGCGGTCGCCGGCACGGCTGGTTCCGGCGTGTCCGCGACCGCCGACACGGCCGGTTCTGTCGTGTCGGTGACCGCGGGCACCGCCGGTTCTGTTGTCCCGGTGCTCGTGGGCGCGGCCGGCTCCGTGGCGGTCGAGGTCGAGATCGAGGTCGCGATTGCGGTCGAGGCCCCGGCCCCGGCCGGGACGAGCTTGCGGTGGCGTAGTCGGTCCAGCCTGTCGGCGAGCTGGTGGCCGCCGGTGGCGAGGCCCTCCGGGTGACCGATGAGGGCGACGAGGAGACCGATGCCCGTGATGACCGGGAACCAGTCGCCCAGGTGGACCCAGCGGTCCATCGCCACGAAGGTGATGCCGGAGGCCGCCATGATGCCGGCGAGGATGCCGCCGTAGACCGAGGTGACGCCGGCCAGGTACGCGGTGGACAGCAGAGCCAGTCCGCCGATCGCGGTGAACGAGTCGAAGGTGACGACACCGCGCCGGTAGGCCAGCAGGCTGCCGCCCAGGCCGGCGATGAACGACGCGATCGCGAAGCTGGCGACCTTGATCGCCACGACGTTGATCCCGATGCCGGCGGCGGAGTGCTCGTTGGCGCGGACGGCGAGCATGGCCGAACCCAGCGCGCTGGTCCGCAGCCGGGCGACACCCCAGGCCACGGCCACCAGGACCACCAGGCAGAGCAGGCCGAAGGGAATGCGGGGGAAGGCGTGGCCGGTGCCGATGCTGAGGTCGAGGCCGAACAGCTTGGGCTGGGTCACCTTGGCACCCGCGCTGCTGACGATCTGGGTGTTACGGAACCAGACGGCCTCGATGGCGTAGGCCAGGGCGAGGGTGACGATGCCCAAAGTCAGGCCCCGCAATCGCAGGGCGGGTAATCCGATCACCACGCCCAGCACGGTGGCCACGAGCGCGGCGAGCAGGGGCGCGAACGGGAACGGGACGTGCCAGCTCTGGGTCAGGCCGCTCAGCGTGAACGCGGCACTGCCGGCCAGCGCGAGCTGGGCCAGCGAGACCTGGCCCGCGTAGCCGGTCACGACGACGAGCGACAGGCCGATGATCGCGGCGATGAAGGTGCCGATGACGGCGCTGCGCCAGGTTCCGGTGGTGACCAGCAGGGCGAGCACGCCCACGGCGGTACCGAAGACCGTGGGCAGTGTCAGCGAGCGTGGTCGGGGTGCCCGGCCCAGCGGCTGGCGGACCAGGCCGCCTCGGACCACCAGGCCGCGCCCGGTGGCCAGCAGCGCCAGCAGGATCACCACCAGCGGGACGAGCTCCGCCGCGCCTGTTCTCGGCAGCCACCACGCGTCGTTGGAGGCGAGAGAGAGGGCTTCGGACTGGACCATGCCGATGGCGATGCCGGCGGCCACGGTCGGGATGAGATTGGCGAAGCCTCCGACCACGGCGGCGGCGAGGGCCGGCACGACGAACAGCGTGTAGGTGGTCGGGGAGAGCGGGGTCAACGGCGCGATGAGAATGCCGGCGGCGCCGGCGGTCACGCCGCTGATCATCCAGTTGAACAAAGCGATTCGGTCCGGGGACACGCCGCTGACGTAGGCGCCGGTCTGGGATTCCGCGACCGCCCTCGTGAGCAGTCCGAATCGGGTGAAGCGGTACACCGCGGTCAGTACCAGCGTCAGGACCACGACGGCGACGACGAGATAAAGCCGGTCGGACAGCACCTTCGCGCCGCCGAACTCCCACCGTTCCGCCGGGAAGATCGCCTCGGTGCTGACGGGCGCCGTACCGAGCCGGATCGCCATCACCGACTGGATGACCACCAGAACACCTAGGGATGCCACCGCCCGGGCCAGCTGGGGCGCCTCACGCAGCGGCCGGAACACCACCAGGTACAAAAGGGCGCCGAGCAGTGCTCCGAACAGCAGGGAGAGCGCGGCCGCGGGGGCCAGTCCCCAGTCTCCGCCGATGTCGACCGACGCGGGGAGCCCGGGAAACAGGACGAGTAACTCGCCGTCGCGTAAGAAGGCGTAGGAGTAGGCGACGTAGAGCGCGACCGCCCCGGTCGCGAAGTTAATGACTCCCGAGCTCCGGTAGGTGAGCACGAGCGCGAGTCCCAGCGCCGCGAAAACCCCGCCGTTTCCCAGGCCGAGAAGCAGCGAACCTATATGTTCCATCACGATCTCCCGGCATTGTCCAGATCAGTCCTGCAAAACGCGGGCCGGTTCGGCCCCCGCTCGGCACGTTGTCCGAGCGGGGGCCGAACCGGCTATCTAGGAAGTACCCCCCGACGAGTGTGGATCTCGATCGTCAGTCCGGGATCGCCGAGCTACCGAGAACCTTGTACTCCGTAGGCTGACCATCGCTGTCGAGGGTCGTCGTCAACCCACCCCGCACGCAGGCGGCCTGCTGCTCCGGGTAGGCCTTGCCGTTGCACCGGAAGTGCAGCCCGGCGGCGCCCGGAAGCTCCTTCTCGGGCATCGCCTTGATGGCGGCGGTGACGGTCTTCGGGGTGATCTCACCGGTGATGTCCTCGAGCGAGGTCAGGAGACCGGCGAACGTGACGAACATGCCCCGGCCCGAGGACGAGCCGGTGTCGATGTCCTTCCCGTAGGTCTCGATCACCGTGTTGTAGAGGACGCTGGACGGGTCGCTTCCGCCGACCGGAACGGAGGCGCCGATGACCATCCCTTCGAGGGCGTCACCGGGCACGGCCTTACGGGTGGCGTCGGTGATGCACTGCGAGATGGCGCTGACAGTGCCCTCGAACCCGACCGAGCGCAGGCCGTTGATCGCGCTGATGCAGAACGAGTCGTTGCCCACGATGAACACGACGCTGGACTTGTCACCCGCGACGCTCTGCAGCTGCGGTGTCATGTCGGCCGTGCCCGGGGGGATCCGGATGAGCTGGTAGTCGAGACCCGCCTTCTCCATCAGCGGCGGCGCGATGTCCTGCGCGTTGTGCAGCGCGGCCGGCACGTCGATGACGACCTCGGTGACCTTCTTGAGGCCCTTGTCCTTCGCGAGGATGAGCGGCTGCTGCAAGGTCGCGAACGTCGGGTCGCCCACGGTGAAGCTGTTGGGGTCGGACAGGATCGACTCACTGCCGGCGCCGAAGAACATCACGGGGATGTCCGCGTCGGCCAGCGGCTGCCACACACCCTCGGCCACCGCCGACTCGCCGACCGCGACCGCGACGACGTTCTTCTCGATCATCTGGTTCCCACAGTCGGTACCCCTGGCCGGGTCCGCCTGCGTCTCGCACGTCACCAGCTCGATGGGCCGGCCGCCGACGCCTCCGTGGTGCTCGTTCCACCATTTCGCGGTGGCCTCGGCCACGGAGAACTGGACGGAGTTGTCGATGGAGGCGGACCGGCCGTCCGAGACGACCCCGATTTTGACGGGCTCGCCGGCGGCCTTGTCGACGGGGCCGAGCACGTTGGTGGCCGAGGCCGTCTCCGTCGGGGTGGAGGCGTCCTCGTCGTCCGAGCTACACGCGGCGACGAACAGGAGCATGGCCAGGGGCAGGGCTAAGAGGGCCCTCGCTGACCGCCGGCGCGACCACCTCGTTCGGTCACGCGGCACCGTGTTCTCCATATGCCTTCCACCTCTGAGTCTTGAAGTTGTCTGCATCGCACAACCATCAACCACGAATTACAGCCGTGTCGGGAGCAGGCGGCTCTCACAAGGCCATGGTTGATTGGCCGGCTATTGTCTGGCGGGCGAGCGAGCACATGCTCCCAACTTTCGACGTCAGCGTCAACGTCTAAGGTTGCCCTCAGGTGATCTTGACTGGCGAGGGGACCAAGCCGAGATCATGATCGATGCGCTGGCGGCTCCGCCGCGGAAGTCGTCGCCCTGTTTGGCGTAGTAGGAGGCCGGCGGGTGGAGGCACGCCAGGGGTCGGCGGTCAGTCGTCGGCGGGACCGGCGGCGTTTGCGCCGAAGTCTCGGGCGGAGCGGCGCCCGGGTCGGCCGTAGTCGGCCGTGGTCGGCCGGTGCCGCCGGCGACATCCGCGTATCATGCTCCGCCGTCCACCGGCCTGGCCCGACCACCCCTCGCCGCCGTCGCGACCGACCGGTCCGTCCGCCGTGTTCTGATCGGCGAATGCGGCCGGGTCGCATTTAGGCTCGCGGCACATCAATAGTGGGCCGAGTTCCGCACCCGAACGGTGGAGAACGTCGGCCGCGGTCGCCACCGCCACCCGGGCCGGTCCGCATTCGCGGTCGGCGGCCGCATTCGTCGAACTCGCCCGCGCCGTCCGGCGGTGCGTCGGTCGGGCCTTCTCCCGGTCCGGGGAACACCCGGATCATCGGGCGTGGCTGTCGAGCAGATCCAGGGTGCCGAGGTCGCGAATGGCGGCGCACGAATTTGTGACCATGGACAGGAACATCCGGTCGGAGTGCTCCGTGGGCTCGTTGGTCGCGTAGACGCAGCCGAGTACGGTGAGTAACGGTGCCTGCGGTGTTCCGAGCCGGTAGTCCCGGAAACAGTCCTCGACCCCCATCCGGACGAGCCGCTCGTGGTAGCTGCGGACCAGGGCCCGCTCCCGCGCGCGCCGGAGCGTGGGCGGCAGCGCGGTGGACAGGAAGTAGGCGACGTCGCGGCCGGGGAATCCGATCTCCAGCGACTGCCAGCCGACGGCCATCACCTCGTGGGCGTCGCCGAACAGGAGGTTGTCGAGCCGGTAGTCGCCGTGGATGAGGGTGCGGCGGGTGCGGACCCGCCGGCCCCACCGGGCGAAGTGATCGGCCGTGCGGCACAGCGTGTCCGTGTCGGTGGGGGGAGAGCCGGTCCTGGAACCGCTCGAGGAACGGCACGGTGGCCGCGTCGGGATCGTCGACGATCCAGCCCCGCGGTCCACCCACCGATTCGGTCATCCCGGCCTCCGGAGCAGCTCGGGTGGGTGTCCGCGGCGGCGGGCTAGGCGATCGTGTAGCGGATCGGGAGGCGCTTGGGACCGCCGACGAACAGGGTCCGCATGTACTCGGGCGGGCCGGCCAGCTCGACCTCGCGCAGCCGGGGGACCAGCTCGTTGTAGAGGGCGCGGCCCTCCAGTCGGGCGAGATGGGTGCCCAGGCAGTAGTGGGCGCCGAAGCCGAAGCCGACGTGCTTGTTCGGGGTCCGGCCGACGTCGAACGCGCCGGGGTCGGCGAAGACGTCCTCGTCCCGGTTGGCCGAGGGGTAGGACAGCAGCACCGACTCGCCGGCCGCGATCCGGACGCCGCGCACGGTGGTGTCCTCGGCGGCGGTCCGCATGAAGTGCTTGACCGGGGACACCCAGCGGATCATCTCGTCGACCGCGGTGGGTACCAGGCCCGGGTCGGCGGCCAGCCGGCGCCACTGGTCCGGGTGTTCGAGCAGCGCGTGCAGGCCGCCCGAGATCGCCGCGCTCGTCGTGTCGTGCCCGGCGGTGGCGATCAGGACGTAGTACCCCACCGCCTCCAGCTCGCCGATCGGGCCGCCGTCGACCGCGGCGTTGGCGATCACCGAGCCGAGGTCGTCGGTCGGGGTGGTGCGACGGTCCGCTATCACCGCCTGGAAGTACTGGAAGAAGTCCAGCAGTGTTTCCAGGGCGGCGGTGTCCCCCGAGTTGCGGGCGAGGTCCACGTCGTCGGAACCGAACAGTTCCTGGGTGAGCCTGAGCATTCGCGGGAAGTCGTCCTCGGGCAGCCCGAGCAGGGAGAGGATGACGTACAGGGGATAGTGCGCGGCGACGTCCGTGACGAAGTCGCACTCGCCGCCGAGGTCCGCCATGTGGTCGACGAAGCGTTTCGCGAGCTGGGCGATGCGGTCGGACAACCGCCGGACCCCGGCCGGCTTGAACCAGTCGGCGCTGATGTGTCGATAGACCGGGTGGTCCGGCGCGTCCATCTGCACCAGGGAGCGGATCGGCGGCGCGGGCGCGCTCGGATCCTGGCTGACGGCCGTGCGCGGCGCGTTGTGCCACACCTGCGCGTCCCGCGAGATCGTCAGGACGTCCTCGTGCCGGGTGACCGCCCAGAACGGCGCGAAGCCGGCCGACTCGATCCGGTGTACCGGCGACTCGCGGCGCAGCAGCGCGGTGGCGGTGTGCCACCGTTTCTCGTCCGCGTACGCCGTCGGGTCGGTGAAGACGCTGCCCGCTTCGTCGAGATCCATGACCAGTCCTTCCGCGACAGACCGGCAGAATAGCAAAATATGTATTTATTTTGCTGCAAATTAGCTTCGCTTCTCAGCCTTCGGTGCCGAACGGCTTGTAGGGCAGGGTCGGGTCGCCCTTCGCGTCGAGGGTCGTCATCAGCCCGCCCCGGGTGCAGGCGGCCGGCACGAGCGGGTTGGCCTTGCCGTCGCAGCGGAAGGTCAGGCCGGGTGCCGCAGGCAGCGGCAGCTCCGGCGCGGAGCGGATCTTCTCGATGAGCCGCGCGGGGGTGACGTCCCCGGTGAAGCCGTCGAGCGCCCGGCTCAGTGGTTGACGACGCTGACCGGCCCGTCGAAGTTCGCCGCCCGCAGCCCCTCGAACGCCGAGATGCAGAAGGCGTCACCGCCGATGATGTGCACCTCGGTCGGTCCGCCGGCCGCGATCCGGATCATCTGCGGGGTCATGTCCGCCTGGTCGGGCGGGATGGCGACCACGTCCAGCTCCAGCCCGGCGTCGCCGAAGAACCGTGATCGCCACGTCGGCCTGGATGAAGTCGGTCGCGCAGCCGGCCGCCCGGCCCGGGTCGGCGTCGTCTCCGCCGCACGCCGCAAGGCCGGCGAGCGCCAGCACGGTGACGGCCGCCGCCACCAGTGCGCGCACGCGCGGCCGGGTACCTAAGCCGCTCTTCCGGGTGCCCTGTTCCATGATCCGTCCCTCCGGCGGGCCCGCCTGTTCGCCGGTCACTTGATCGCGGAGTCTAGGTAATATATCTATACTTTTCTAGCCTCAGAATCGAGATGATTGCCGGTAGGTGCCACCACCGCCGGAAGACCGCCGCCGTCCGCGCGCAGGAGAGGGCCACGACATGACGTTCCGGGGTCTGCTCGACGACGCCGCCCGGGCCGACGAGTGGGTGCCGGCACGGCATCCCGCGGTGCGCGCCGTCTCTGCCGCCACCGCCGAACGGGGTAACCGGTTGAAAACATCTATACCAAATGGTTACGATCCTGGCCCGAAGCCCGCGCCCGTCGGACGGCGGACGGCGGACACCACCGAGCCGGGAGGCCGTTCGATGAAGGCGATCGCGGCGGTGCTGCGCCGATTGGACGGGCCCTACGAGCTCGAGGAGATCGAGCTCGACCCGCCTGGTCCCGGTGAACTGCTGGTCCGGGTGGTGGGCGTGGGCATGTGCCAGACCGACCTCGTGCCCCGCCGGCCCAGGTCGTTCGCGCCGCCGCCGATCGTCACCGGTCACGAGGGCGCCGGCGTGGTCGAGGCCGTCGGCGCGGGAGTGCGACGGGTGTCGGTCGGCGACCACGTCGTGCTCACCTTCGACTTCTGCGGTGACTGCCGGAACTGCGGGAAGGGCCTGCCGCCCTACTGCGACACGTTCCTGGTCCGCAACATGTTCGGGCGACGTGCCGACGGATCGACGGGGGCGCGGGACGCGGCGGGGAACGCGATCTCTTCGCGCTGGTTCGGGCAGTCGTCGTTCGCGACACACTGCCTGGCCACCGAGCGCAACGCGGTCCCGGTCGACCGGGACCTGCCGCTGGCGAAGTTGGGCCCCCTCGGCTGCGGCATGCTGACCGGCGCCGGATCGGTGCTCGTCGGGATGAAGGTCACCGCCGGCGCCAGCTTCGTCGTGTTCGGCGCCGGCGCGGTGGGGATGGCCGCGATCCTGGCGGCGAGGACGGTCGGCGCGTCCCCGATCGTCGCCGTCGATCTCCACCAGCATCGGCTGGAGCTGGCCCGCGAACTCGGCGCCACCCACGCGTTGGACGGAACCGATCCCGACCTCGTACCGCGGATCAGGGACCTCACCGACGGCGGCGCCGACTTCAGCTTCGACACCACGGCGAACGTCGAGTCGATCGCGAACGCGGTCGCGGTGCTGCGGATGGCCGGGCACTGCGGGCTGGTGGGCGTCCAGAGCCGGCCGGTGACGCTGGGCCCGATGGCGCTGGTCGGCAGGACAGTGTCGGGGATCCTCGAGGGCGGCGCCGACCCGCACCTCCTCGTTCCCCGCCTCATCGACCTGTGGCGGCAGGACCTGTTCCCGTTCGACCGGCTGGTCGAGACCTTCCCGCTCGCGGAGATCAACGCCGCCGAGGAGGCGTCGCGGTCCGGGAGGGTGATCAAGCCTGTGCTGCTGCCCGGGGAGACGACCTGATGGACCCGACGCTTGTCGAACGTGGCGACGGCCTGGTGACGGTCACGTTCAACCGGCCGGAGAAGAAGAACGCGTTGAACGGGGCCAACTGGGCGGACCTGGACCGGATCCTGGCCGAGGTCGCGCGGAACCCGGCGGACCGGGCGCTGCTGCTGACCGGCGCCGGCGGGAACTTCTGCACCGGCGCGGAACTCGGCGGCGCCGGCGGCGAGGGCCCCGCGAACGGGAGTGGGAGCGGGGCGCAGGCGGCCGAGATCGGTTTCGTGAACGCGGTCGTGCCCGCGGCGGGCCTGGACGCCGCGGTCCGCGAGATCGCCGGCACCATCGCGGCCGGGCCGCCGGTGGCGCTGTCGATGACCAAACGCGCGCTGGCCGCCGCCGGGACGTCGTCACTCGCCCAGGCCCTCGAGGTCGAGGCACTGGCCCAGACGGTGAACGTCCACACCAGGGACATGCGGGAGGCGTTCACGGCCTACGCCGAGCGCCGCCCGCCCGTCTTCGAGGGCCGCTGACCTCGAAATCAGTACTGATGCTGCATCAGATCGATGACGGTTTTGGCGTCCTGGGCGAGCAGCGCCTTTCCCGAGACCGTCATGTGTTCTTTCCAGTGTTCCTCGGCGGCGGTGGCGTCACCCGCCTCGACGAGGGTCGCCAGTCGGGCCTGGGAGCGGAGCCCGCGTAGCCGGGTGTCCGTGGTTTCCCTTCCGTCCTCGGGCCGGCTGACCGCGGCGACGGCGCGGGCGACGATCTCGTTGAGCATTTCGGCGACAATGCCCAGTGTCTGGTTCCCGGCCAGTTCGACGAGCCGGGCGTGAAAGCGCGAATTGGCGTTTCCGAACGCCTCCGGGTCGTCGATCACCTCGAGTTGTTCGGCGGTGAGCCGCCGTAGCTCGGTGGCCGCCGAGGCGTGATCCGGCAACGCGGCGACGAAGCGCACGGCGACGGGTTCGAGCATGCTGCGCGCGGCGTGGACATCCGCGAGCGGTACGTTGCGGGCCTGAAGCACCAGCGCCGCGGTGCGGGCCGTCATCCGCTGGTCGGGCCGGTGGACGACCACTCCGCCGAGAACACCGCGCCGGACCGAGATCAGGCCCTCGGTCTCGAGGATGCGCAGGGCTTCGCGCAGGGAGGGCCGGGAGACTCCGAACCGCTCGACCAGATCCGGCTCGTGGCCGAGCGACTCGCCCTCGGAAAGATCGCCTTCGACGATGAGCCGCCGAAGCTCGTCAGCGATGCGCTGAGGCTTTTCGCGTGGTGTGGCCCGGTCGTGACTCCGTGCTTTCCTGGACTGGGCCACCATGATCGACTTTCTCTGGGTGTTTGCGGTCTGCCCAGCCTACCGGGGTGCGATGATGATGCGTTGGCGGCCGTGTGTGATCGTTCGGTCGCCAATGCGATGCATCTAGATGTTTTGGCTCACGCCGGGGGGAGTACGGGTGCGTCGACCGGCTCGGTCGGCGGGTCCGGCTGCAGGCCGACGCTGTTGAGCACCGCCGCGAGGCAGAGGTAGCCGCCGATGACGAAGGACAGCTCCAGGAGCTGCCCCGCGTCGAACTCGGCGGCCAGGAGCCGCCAGGTGTCGTCGCCGACCCGGAACTGGTCGATCATCTGGTCGGCCGCCGCCAGCAGGGCGCGCTCGACCGGTGTCCACACCTCGGCCTCGGCCCCGTGCGGGACGGCGTACAGCTGCTCGGTGGTGAGGCCGGCCTGCACGCCGATCCGGGTGTGCTGGTACCACTCGTAGCTGGAACGGGTGCGCCAGGCCACCCGCAGGATGAGGAGCTCGCGGTAGCGGGGGTCGAGCGTGGCGTGGTCGCCGGCGAAGAGACCGGTGAACGCGAGGAAGGTCTCGCTCAGCCGGACGTGGTGCGCGAACAGCCCGAGTGCCTTCGGCATCGGCGGGGCCTCCGGGGCGCCCGACAGGTAGAGCTCGGGTCGCCGCAGGTAGCGCAGAAGGGTGGACCGGGTCTCCTCGTCCCACTGCTCGAACGGAAGCGGTGGCAGCCTGGGCGCTGACGCTGACGCTGGCGAGTCGGGTGATTCCGGGTTCGCTGCTCCTGGTCCGGTCGCCATCGGGCTCCTCAATGCTAGGCGTTTGAGAGGGACGCTTCTTTTCCGCTTCCGCGGCCAACAGCGTGATTTCGAGGGCGTCCATAGTCCGGAATTACCAGGGACACCCGGCCCGCGGGTCAGCGGGTCACAGTGAGAAGCCCGAGGCGATGATCGCGTTGCAGTCGGCCGCCGCCCGCCGGAGCGGGACCGCGGCCTGGTAGCCGGCCGAGTGGTACCACTCGCGCGCCTGCTCGACCGACTCGAACTCGAGGACGACCGTCCGCCGGCCCGGCCACTCGCCCTCGATGAGCTCGACGTTGTCGTCGACGACCCGCACGGCGGCACCGTACTCGGCGAGGGTGGCCCCCGAAACCCTGCTGTAGGCCGCCATGCCCGCCGGGTCGTGGATGTTCTCCGTAAGGATCACGTATCCCTTCGGCACCTGCTTCTCCTCACTCGGTTCCTGGATCCGCCGTCCCACGGCGCCAGGCAGTTGTTGGGACCTTAGTCGACTGATGAATTGTGCGTCCACGGAAACCGGGGGATCTCGACCGGCGGCGTCCACCTGATCGTTCCGCCGGCGGGTCCGTGTCGGCGGCCTTGACGCTCGAATGAATCAGTGGGAAAGTCGACACAGGGATTTGGGTGGATGCTTTGGGCGGAGACTGATACCTCCGCCGGGCGTCTTCGGTTGCGATGTCGGTTGCGATGTCATCACGCTCGATTGCCTGGTAGAAACGGTCCCATGACCGACGCGAACGAGTTTGAGTTGTCGTGCGGGCTCCCGCCGGGTCCGGACTTCGCCGACCTCGCCGTGCTCGCCGAGGAGCTCGGGTACGCGCGGGTGTGGATCTTCGACTCGGCGCCGCTGTGGGAGGACCCGTTCGCGCACCTGGCGCTCGCCGCCACCCGGACGACCCGGATCGGTCTCGCCACCGCGGTCCTGATCCCGACCCAGCGCTCCGTCATGACGATGGCGTCCGGCATCGCCACCATCGCCCGGCTCTCCGGCGGTCGCTTCCGGGCCTGCTTCGGTACCGGCTACACGGCGCGGATGGCGATCGGGCAGCGGGCGATGCCGCTGGACGCGCTGTTCGACTACGTCGCGTCGGTCCGCCGGCTGCTCGCCGGCGAGACGACGGTGCTGGACGGCCGGGCGGCCCGGATGCTGCACTGGCCCGGCATGGCCGCCGCCCGGCCGGTCGAGGTGCCGCTGTGGCTCAGTGTCCTCGGCCCGCGCGGCAACAAGCGTGCCCCGGAGGTGGCTGACGGCACGATCGGGCCGCCGCACCCGACGCTGCCGACCACGACGATGGTCTCGGGAACCGTGCTGGACCCCGGCGAGGACCCGAACTCGAACCGGGTCCGGGAGGCGATCGGCCCGTGGCAGGTCGTGGGCTGGCACACCACCTACGCCGTCCGCGGCGCGGCCGGGGTGGACGCGCTGCCCGGCGGCGAGCAGTGGCGGCAGGCCCTCGAGGGCCTGGCTTCCGAGGAGGAGCGCCACCTGCTCACCTTCGAGGGCCATGTCACCCACCTCTCCGAGCGTGACCGCCCCCTGCTGGAGCACATCGACGTCGACACCATGGCCGGCGATGTCTACGTCGGCACCCTGGTCGGAGACGCCGCCGGCGTCGGCCGCAAGCTCGGCCGGCTCGCCGAGGCGGGGTTCCGCGAGGTCATGTACACGCCGTCCGGCCCCGACGTCGCCCGTGAGCTACGCGCCTTCGCGACCGCTCACCGTTCGCGATAGCCCTACGACAGGATCAGGGCCCGGCGGCGGGTGACACCGCCGGTGCCGCCGGTGCCGGTGGCAGGTAGCCGCGGGTGCGTAGGTGTTCGACGGTGACGGCGGCGCAGGAGCGTACGTGTTCCTCGCTGGTGCGGGCCGCCGCCGTGACGTCGCCGGCCCGGATCTCGGTCAGTAGTCGTTCGCGGTATTTCGTCTCGTTGTTCTCCCAGGCGGGGGCGTCGTAGTAGAAGCTGCCCTGCAGGACGCCGCCGAGGAAGTCGAGGATCGCGTCGAGGCGTGGTGATTTGCCGGCGGTGGCGATGATCTGGAAGAACCGGCGGTCCAGGCTCCGGCGGCGGGTCTCCTCGCCGGTGGTGGTGATCTCGCGGTGCAGTCGGGCGAGTTCCTCGATCTGCGTCGGGGTGAGGGTGCGCACGGCGCGTCGGGTGGTCATTCCGGAGACCAGGGCGACAACTTCGTAGTGGTCCTCGATGTCCTCGACGGTGACCTCGGCGACGAACGCGCCGCGCCGGGGGACGGCGTCGACGAAGCCTTTCTGTGCGAGTTCGATGAGGGCCTCGCGGACCGGGGCGCGGCTGATCCCGAGCGCGTCGGCGACCTCGTCCTGATCGATTTTGCTGCGTGGGGGTAGCGCGCGGGAGACGATCGCCTCCCGGATGAAGTCGGCGGCCTCGTCCTTGAGGTTGCCGTAGCGCCGCCGACCCGAGGCGAGCCGCCGGATCGCACTCGGGTCGGCG
>NZ_KB891191.1 GCF_000373365.1 Parafrankia discariae | reverse complement strand
CAGGCCAGGATGATCAGGTTGTCGATCGGCGCGTCCGGGGCGAGCTTGAGCGCGCCGAACCCGGTGCCGATGTGCAGGCACATCACCAGCCCGGTCTCGGACAGCGCCGCGAACACCGGACCCCAGTAGGTGATGTCGTGGTAGCTGGGCAGGCCCTCCAGATGGGGCAGCTCGGGCATGGTGACCGCCCGGCAGCCCTTCGCCGCCACCCGGCGGATCTCGGCCACCATCAGCTGCGGGTCCCAGGTCGGAAGCAGCGCCAGCGGGATGAACCGGCCCGGGTACGTGCCGGCCCACTCGTCGATGTGCCAGTCGTTGTACGCCTGGATCATGATGACGGTGAGCGGGTCCTTGAAATGGTTGAGATGCCCGGCGGAGAATCCCGCGAACGTCGGGAAGCACATCGAGGCGAGGATGCCGTTGCGGTCCATGTCCCGGACCCGGTCGTGGATGTCGTAGACGGCGGGGCGCATCTCGGCGAAGCCGGCGGGGTCCTTGGCCCACTCCTCCGGCGGCCAGGTGACCACGGCGTTGAGGCCACTGACGCCGGTGACCCGGCCCTGGTAGATCCACCGGTCCACCCCGGACGCGTCGGTCTCGACGTGCGGGGCCTGGTCGGCCAGGTTCGCCGGAAGATGGTTCTTGAACATGTCCGCCGGTTCGACCACGTGGTCGTCGATGCTCACCAGAATCAATTCGTCGACGTTCATGACCCTCCTCGGTGGGTGATGTCCTGGCTGCCGTGTCCGATCAGGTTTCCGTTTTCCGTCCCGGCCGAGTCGGGCGCTCTCACATTTTCCGGAAGTCCCAGCTGGTGATTTTCTCCGGGGTGAGGCGCAGCCAGGCGTGCCGGCCGTCGTAGTGCATCTCGTCGCGGCCGGTGTACTTCTGGGCGAAGAGTTTTTCCGGTGTTTCGAGGTCCGGGTCGGGGGTGCCGGTCCGGGGAGTGTCCCCGACGCTTTCGAGCTTTCCGCGGAGCTCGACCCCGTGCAGCTCGTTGAAGGCGTGGCCGCCGTCGACGAGCACGGCCACCCGCGGGTCGCGGGCGATGTCGGTCCAGCGCTGGCTCTTCACGACCGAGTTGAGCCACAGCGCGGAGCCGTCCCACACGAACCACAGCGGGGTCAGATGCGGCCCTTCCGGGCTCGACGTCGCGACCCGGCAGGTTCGCTCCTCGGTGAGGAAGGCATCGACCTCGGTCGGACTCATCGCGATCTTGCGGCCCCGGCGCTGCTCTTTCATGTGTTTCGTCCTTAATGAAGGTCGAGTTCCTGCTGCGTGGTGGTGTGCCGAAGGGGGACGGGCGGGCCCGGCGGCGGGCGCCCCCGGGCGGCCGGGTCATCGCCCGAGCATGAACTTCACGATGGGCACGGCCGGGGGGAAGGATTCGGTGACGCCGGCGGTGAAGTAGCCCGAGTCCGCCGTGAGGGTGATGCCGTTGACGGCGGAGGCGGCGTCGCTGCAGAGGAACAGCAGCGGGTAGGCCTGCTCCAGCGAGGTCGCGGCCTCGATGCCCAGCTCGGCGCGGAAGTCGGTGCCGAAGCCGAGCCACCGCTCCTCGTTGGCCCGGGCGAGGGGGGTGTCGGTGGGGCCGGGGCAGATCGCGTTGATGCGGATGCCCTGCTTGAGCAGGGGCATCGCCTGGGTGGCGACGTAGGCGCAG